>WTGR01000782.1 GCA_011523485.1 Acidobacteriota bacterium | reverse complement strand
ATCGTCCGTTGCGCAGCCTGCGGATCTCGGTCACCGACCGCTGCAACCTGCGCTGCGAGTACTGCATGCCGGAGGAGGAGTACGTCTGGCTCCCGCGCGGGGACATCCTGACCTTCGAGGAGATCGGCGTGCTCGTCGACGCCTTCACCGACGCCGGCGCCGACCGCGTCCGCCTGACCGGGGGGGAGCCGCTGCTCCGCAAGGACCTCCCGGACCTGATCCAGCGGCTGGCGCGGAAACCCGCCATCCGCGATCTCGCGCTGACCACCAACGGGATGCTGCTCGCCGACCAGGCGGCCGGCCTGCGGGACGCCGGCCTCCACCGGCTCACGGTGAGCCTGGACACGCTGCGCGCCGACCGCTTCCGCGAGCTGACCCGCTTCGACGGCGTCGCCGCCGTGCAGCGCGGCCTGGAAGCGGCGCGGGAGGCGGGCTTCACGGACCTGAAGATCGACACCGTGGTCATCCGCGGCGTCAACGACGACGAGCTGGTCGACCTGCTCGCCTACGGCCGGCGGGCGGGCGCGGAAGTGCGCTTCATCGAGTACATGGACGTCGGCGGGGCCACCCGCTGGTCCGTGCGGGACGTGCTCTCGCGGGCCGAGATGCTGCGGATGATCGCCGACGCGCTCGGACCGGTAACGGCCATCGAGGAGGTATCGTCCGCTCCGGCCGACCGCTTCCGGCTGCCCGGCGGCCAGACGTTCGGCATCATCTCTTCGACCACCGAGCCGTTCTGCCGCTCCTGCGACCGCAGCCGACTGACCGCCGACGGCCTCTGGTACCGCTGCCTCTACGCCCGGGAGGGTACGGACCTGCGCGGTCCGCTGCGGGCCGGGATGTCACGTGCGGAGCTGAGCACGCTGATCGACGAGATCTGGGCCGCCCGCACCGACCGCGGGGCCGAGGTCCGGCTCGCCGCCGGCGACCGCCAGCCGTTCATCCCGATCGAGACGCTCCAGAAGCAACCGCACCTGGAGATGCACACGCGGGGCGGGTAGCCAATAGGCATCCGTACGTGAGTCCCGCGCGGTCAGGCAGTGTCGTCGGCCTGCATCCAGTTCTCCACCCGCAGGCCCGGCACACGCCCGAACTCACCGGTGTTGTTCGTCACAAGGGTCGCGTCCGCGCTTCGGGCGTGTGACGCAATCAGCAGATCGTTCGCACCGATGGGGCGACCGCGCTTCACGAGTGCATGGCGGATTTCGCCGTAGTGCTTCCCCGCATCCCGATCGAACGGCAGGATGTCGAGGTCGAGTTGGAATGCGTCGAGCTCCCGCGCGTTCTGCGCGACCCTGGCCGAGTGCGTGACGCCGTAGCACAACTCCGCGTACGTGATCGACGAGATGCATATCCCGCCGGCGTTCGCCTCGAAGCGTTCCCGCAATGTCTCGTCGCGTTCGTTGATGAGATAGATGCAGATGTTCGTGTCCAGCATGAACATCAGCCTATCCTCTCCCGCTCTTCGAGCGGAGGCTCAACTCGCTCCGGCAAGGACCCGCGCGTGCGGGAGTCGAAGTACGCGCCCCAGTTCTTTCCGCGCGGACGCAGCGTCAGGCAATTGCCCTCCTTGATCACCTCGACCTCGGACACGTCGAATCGACAAGGCGCGGGCAGACGAACGGCTTGACTGCGACCGCTCCAGAACACCTTGGCGATCCCCCTGTACTCGACCGTCCTGTGCATGACCGCTCCCTCTCCGCCTGAAATATCTCATGGTATATACCACAACCGGAAGCGTCAAGGACTCGGGCTGGTTCGAGGCCCTGCGGAAGGACCGCAGCAACTGACCTGCCACGAACGCCGAGGGTTGCCGGAGCGGGATGCGTCTCGTCACTCTGCCTGTTCCGCGTGCTCCTCCAGGGTCGGCCCTTCCAGGGTCAACTGTTCATCGACACCGCATTGAAGAGCACCTTGCGGAACGTCAGCGAAATGCGGCGTCCGCGCTTCACGCGGCCCGAGACCGGAGTGCAGGCAGAGCATCTCAACATCCTCGCGCCACGACGACGAAGCGTCAACCGCCGGTCCCGGACGCCGTACCGGCCAGCACCAGAGCGAGGTCAATCGACCCGTCCCGCACGCTCTTCCAGGTCGGCCAGGATCTCCTCCATCTGGCCGAGCGCGGAGCGCAGATCGTCGGCGATCTCGCGGGCCAGCACGTGCGGTTCGGGCAGGTTGGCGGAATCCTCCAGGCTCTCGTCGCGCAGCCAGAAGAGGTCGAGACTCACCTTGTCGCGGCTGACGATCTCGTCGTACGAATACGGCCGCCAGCGGCCGTCCGGGGTCTGCTCCGACCAGGTCGCCTCCCGCGCGTGGCGGGCGCCCGGCCGGTAGCAGGCGACGAACTCGTCGAGATCGGCGCGGGTCATGCGCCGCGTCTTCAGCGTGAAGTGCTTGTTCGTGCGCAGATCGTAGACCCAGACCGTTCGGGTCCACGGCTCCTTCGCGCCCGGCTTGCGGTCGAAGAAGAGCACGTTGGCCTTCACGCCCTGTGCATAGAAGATGCCGGTCGGCAGCCGCAGCAGGGTATGCACCTCGCACTCGCGCAGCAGGTTCCGGCGCACGGTCTCGCCGGCCCCGCCCTCGAACAGCACGTTGTCCGGCACGACCACCGCCGCCCGGCCGTGGATCGCCAGCAGCGACTTGACGTGCTGCACGAAGTTGAGCTGCTTGTTCGAGGTGGTGGTCCAGAAGTCCGGGCGGTTGTAGGTCAGCGACTGCCGACCGGTCTCCCCCTCCGCGTTGACGACCGTGATCGACGATTTCTTGCCGAAGGGCGGGTTGGTGATGACGACGTCCGCCAGCGTGGCCGGCGCGTCGCGTAGCGCGTCGTCGGTCGTGATCGGGGGGTCGCGCCGGTCGCCGCCGTCCGGGCCGATGCCGTGCAGGTAGAGGTTCATGCCGCACAGTCGCGCGACGTTGGGGACCAACTCCACGCCACGCAGCGCCTCGAAACGGAGATGCCGCTTCTGGTCGCGGTCCAGGTCACCGCTGCCCTTGAGATACTCGTGGGCAGCGAGCAGGAAGCCGCCCGTCCCGCAAGCCGGATCGACGACGAACTCGCCGGGCCGGGGATTCACGCACTCGACCATCGCCTGGATGACCGCGCGCGGCGTGAAGTACTGCCCAGCACCCCCCTTGACGTCCTGGGCGTTTTTCTCCAACAGGCCCTCGTAGGCGTCCCCCTTCACGTCGGCGGCCATCGCCGACCAGTCCTCGCGACCGATCAGCTCGACGATCAGGCGGCGCAGCTTGGCCGGATCCTGGATCCGGTTTTGCGCCTTCTCGAAGATCAACCCGAGCATCCCGCCGCGCGTGCCGAGGACGCGCAGCGTCTCGCGGTAGTGCTGATCCAGCTCCGCCCCCTCCATCGTCGGCGAGGCGAGATTCTCCCAGCGGTAGCCGGCCGGAATCGGCTGCCGCTCGCCGGTGAGCTGCTCGCGCTCGTCGGCCATCTTCAGGAACAGCAGGAAGGTGAGCTGCTCCAGGTA
>WTGR01000103.1 GCA_011523485.1 Acidobacteriota bacterium | reverse complement strand
CTCCTCGTTGGGCCACTCGTAGCCGTCGCCGGGACCGCCCCAGGCCTGGACGACGTTGCCCTCCTGGTCGAACTCGATCACCGCCGGGGCGGGCACGCAGCACTCCGAGGTCGGTGGATCGGCCGCGGCGCCGCGTTCGCTCTCGGTCAGCGACCGGGGCCGGTGCAGGACCCAGATGTGGTCGCGCGAGTCGACCGCCACGCCGATGACGTGCCCGAGCAGCCACTTGTCGGGCAAGGGCTTCGGCCAGAACGGGTCCACCTGAAGCGTGGCCCCGGGCACTTCGCCCTGCGCCGCCGTGGTTCCGCCCAGCGCGCCCTGCCCCAGGCCGAACGCGATGCCGCACGAGATGAGGGACGCCGCCATCCACACCTGGTGCCTTCGCTGCATTGCCAACCTCCTCACTCCACGCATCAACTCCAGCACATGAGGTCTCCCGATGCAACCGCGCGCTGCCGTTGAACGCCCCCCGGCAAGGTGGCCCGCCTACAACAACCCGGGCGCCTACAGCTACCACCACTGCGCGCACGTGAAGATCACGGCGAACGATTCGATGCCGCTCGACGAGGGGTGGCCGGCGCAGCACAGCGCGACGGATTAGTAGACCGCGTCCGCCGGCCGGCGATCGCAACCGCTGGCCGGCCACCGCCACCGCCGGCGCACCGAAACCGAAGCCCCGCCGCACCGGGCGGACCGCGGCATCCGCACCCAAGCTGCTGTCAATCGGGTGCGGTGGGACTCTTCTTCGTCCGCCGGCGATCAGTCCGGCGGCTCGCCCAGGCAGGCCGTGCACTCGGCGTCGGACATCTCCGCACTGCAGAGTACGCGCAGCGACTCGACCGGCACTGCCGGCCGGCTGCTCAGAAAGCGCTCGCAAGCCGGGCTCGGTGCGGACGCCGGCGGCTCTGCCGGCGCATAGGCCGCGAGCGGGTACTGACAGCTCAGCTCCACGGCCTGCACGGCCGCAGCCAGCGCGCGGAAGACCGAACCGGCCCATTCCACCTCCGCGGCGAGCCGCCGCTCGGTCGTCCGGTACGTCTGCACCTGCTGGTTGCACCCGTCCCGCAGCACGGCTTCGCGGATCGGGCTGGTTTCTCGATCGATCCGGAACACCTCGAGATCCTGCATGCAGCGCGTGTGGTCGTCCCGGTTCTCGACCAGCGCAGCCTCCAGCGAGGCGATGGCGCCGCTCGTCTCGTTCGCTTCCGCCGCGGCCGCGCGCAGGGCGGCGAGCCCGTCGGCGCACTGCCGCCATTGCGCCTGCGCCGGCACGGCCAGCAGTGACAGCCCCGCGGCCACTGTGACGATGCGCCAGTGGAGAGTCATGCCAGCCCCCAAGCGACACATCGTCTCGTCGCTACCCCGTCCCCAATCGACCGGCAGCCGCCGCGACGGCGCTCCATTCCAGTACGGTTCAGGTACACCCCAAGAGTGCCCGCATGTCAAGGGTTCGCGACCACCGGCCCAGCGAAGCAGGGGTCACGCATCGACCGTGCAACGCTTCGCGGTATAGTTGCAAACGTCACCATGGGTGTCACTCATGTCGACGTCACGGTGCGAAACCCGGCCGACCCGACCCCGGAGTTGGGAGGGAAGCTTCCTCGTGGACACGGGCGCCATCGACTCGCTCGTGCCGCGATCCCGACTGGAAGCGATCGGCATCCGACCGGAAGGACAGCGCGTCCACGAGCTGGCCGACGGCAGCGAAGTCAGCATGGACGTCGCGGGCGCCCGTATCGAGTTCATGGGAGAGCTGACCGCCGGCCTCATCATCTTCGGCGACGCCGACGCCGAGCCGCTGCTCGGGGTGACGGCGCTGGAGTCCGTGGGGGTGGAAGTCGATCCACAGA
Organism: Acidobacteriota bacterium; assembly: GCA_011523485.1. The sequence goes on along the minus strand of WTGR01000103.1, from coordinate 1,644 downwards.
GTCAGCGCCTGAAGAAGCTGCCGGCCGTGCGGCTGAAGCGCGCGCGGCACCGTTCCGATTCGCAGCCGGCGCGGAGGCGCCTCGCGACTCACGGATCTCGAGGTCGCAACGCTGCCGACGGCTCCGCCCGCTCGAGCTCCTCGACCACGGCGCGCAGGAACCGCGCGGCCTCGGCGCCGGTCACCGCCCGGTGATCGAAGGTCAGCGACAGCGGAAGCACGCGGTGGACGGCCGGCGCGCCAGCCGCGGCGACCACCTGCTCCGTCATCCGGCCGACGCCGAGTATGGCGACCTGCGGCGGCACCACCACCAGCTCGGCGTGCCGCCCGCCGACGGTCCCGAAGTTCGACAGGGTGAACGTCTGTCCGCGCAGCTCGCCGAGCGGGATCGTGCGCTGCCGAACGTCCGCCTTGAGCCGTTCGAGGCCGCGCTTCAGCTCCACGGCATTGCGCCGGCCGACGTCGCGGAGCACCGGGACGAACAGGCCGTCGTCGTCGAGATCCACGGCGATACCGAGATCGATCCGCTCGTGCAACCGGCGCGACATCGTCTCCGGCTCGAACCACGCGTTGAGGGCGGGCGCGGCCGCGCAGCCGGCGGCCACCGCGCGGATCAGGCGCAGGGTCACGTCCGTCCCCGCCGGCCATGCCGCAACGTCGGCCTGGTCGGTCACCGTCGCCGGCACGACCTCGGCATGGGCCTTCGCCATGCGCTCGGCCATCGCGCGCCGGGGGCCGCGCAGCGGCTCGGCGGGCGCCGCCGCGGCAAGCGCTTGGCCCGCGCGCTCCACGTCGGCCGTCGTGATCGCACCCGCCGGTCCGGTCCCCTGCACCATCCCCGGATCGATACCGAGCTTGCGGGCCAGCGCGCGCACCGCCGGGGTCATCCTGCCGCCCGCGCCCCGCGGCGGGGCGGCGCGCGAGGTCTCGGCGGGCGCGGTCGCGTCGATCGTCCCAACCACCGTCCCGGTATCCGCCTGCGCGTCGGCGGACTCGAATTCCACCAGCGGCTCGCCCACCGCGATCCGGTCGCCCGTGCCGCCGTGCAGCCTGACGACGCGCGCCGACCGCGGCGACGGAATCTCGACCACGGCCTTGTCCGTCTCGACCGCCACGAGCGGCTGATCCGTGACCACGTGGTCGCCCTCCGTCACGTGCCACGAGACGATCTCCGCTTCCTGCAGTCCCTCGCCGAGGTCGGGAAGCGTGAACGTGTCCGTCGTGTTTCCACCCAACCCCTGGCTCCCCTCGATCAAGAGAATGCGAGCGTTTCCCGCGCCGCCGCCAGCACGCGGGCGGTCGACGGCAGGTAGAGGTGCTCCAGGCGCGGCAGGGGCGGCACGGTGTCGTAGCCGGCGACCCGCTTGACCGGCGCCCGCAGCGACAGCAGTCCGTGCTCGGCCAGCCGCGCCGCGATCTCCGCGCCGAAACCGCCGGTCAACGGCGCCTCGTGCACGATGACGCAGCGTCCGGTCTTCTCCACCGAGCGCAGAATCGTCCCCATGTCGAGCGGCGACAGCGTGGCGACGTCGAGCACGTCGGCGGTCACGCCTTCCGCCGCCAACCGGTCGGCGGCGGCCAGCGTCTCCACGATCATGGCGCCCCAGGTCACCAGCGTCAGGTCGTCCCCGTCGCGAAGCTGGAA
>WTGR01000788.1 GCA_011523485.1 Acidobacteriota bacterium | reverse complement strand
TCCAAATACCGCCCAAATCGACAAAATGGTCGCCGATCTTGTTAAACATGGGCTAGGAGTCTGCGCGGCAGAACGCAGCGAAGCGGAGTGCTGGGGCGCAGAGTCGTGGCGCGGGGGGGATGGGCCGAAACGGCGAGCCAGCGAGTCGTTTCGGGGCGCTAGGGCCGGCCTACAACTCGCGGATCCCGTGGCTGCGGGCGAGGAAGTACAGCGCCACCAGCACGAGCAGGCCGCCGTTCACGGCGATGACCGTCGGGGTCGAGGCGTACGTCGTCAGATAGCCGCTCGCGAGGCTGCCGAGCGGCATGCCGCCGCGAAAGGCCATCAGGTAGATGCTCATCACGCGGCCGCGAAGCTCGTCCGGCACGTTGAGCTGGACGAGCGACGCGGTGAGGGAAAAGACGATGAGCAGCGCGCCCCCCGCGAGGAACAGCAGCACGTAGCTGACCGGGCTGACCGGCAGCAGGGCGAATACGGAGATCAGGCCCCCGAACCCCGCCAGGACCCGCAGGAGCGTCAGTCCCATCCGCTCGAAGCTGCCCATCCAGGCGACGACGAGTGCGCCCGCCACCGCGCCGGTCCCGAGTGAGGTCATCATGTGGCTGAGCGTGTTCGGATCACCTGCGAACACTGGCAGGAAAGCCCGGATCGGCAGGCCCAGAGAGGTGGTCGAGATGGCCAGGATGGTCAGGGCGAGGAGCGCGCCCCCGTTGCCGACGTAACGCAGCCCGCCCTTCAACTCCTCGAGGACCGGCCGCCGCTGCGCCGGGTCGGGCGGCGTCACCTGCAGCAGGCTCAGCACCACTATCACGACGAGGAACGACGCGCTGTTGATCCCGAAGCAGGCGACGAGCCCGAGGGTCGTGAAGACCAGGCCGCCGATGAGCGGACCGACGGACTGCGCCAGGTTGAACTGTATGGAATTGAGAGCGACCGCGTTCGGCAGCGTCCTGCGCGGCACGAGTGCGGGGATGAGGGACTGGAACGCGGGGCCGCCGAACGCCTGCGCCAGTCCGGTCGTGAACGAGAGCACCAGGATGTACGGCAGGCGCACCGTTTCGGTGAAGACCAGCGCGGTCAGGATCAGGGCGCAGACCATCTGGAGCGTCTGCGAGGCCATCAGCATGTGGCGGCGGTCGTAGCGGTCGGCGGTGACGCCGCCGATGAGGGTGAAGAGGAGCAGCGGCACGTTCCCGACGAACATGTCGAGTCCCAGGTAGAACGCCGACCCCGTGAGGTCGTAGATCAGCCACTGCTGGGCGAAGCGCTGCATCCACGTGCCGACGGCGGACGTGAACGCCGCCGTCCACAGGTTTCGGAACGCTCGGAACGTGAAGGCCTCGCCCAGGCGCAGCAACGCGCGCAGGACGGCGCCCTGGGCGGGCGCGTCGGGCTGGACCGGTTCGGTGGTTTCGGAATCGGCTACCGGTTCGGCCACTGAATGTAGAGCCCTTCACCCAGGAAGACGAAGCTGGTCCAGAGTCCCTTGGACAGTCGATAGAAGGCGAACGGGGCGAGCCCCGCGATCGTCGTCCAGATGGGGAGCTGCTGGGACGTCGTGAGCGAGGTGAAGGTCTGCAACAGAAGGTAGCCCGTCACCGTGAGCCCGAGGGTGAGTCCGAGATTGACGTAGACGGCGCCCAACCACTGCCCCGGCTCGCGTTCGAACCGTTCGCCGCACGCCGAGCACCGCTCGTGCATGCGAGTCGCCGTTTCGAAGAGACGCCCATAGCCGCAGCAGGGGCATCTGAGCCGGCATCCGCGTCCGATGAGGTCGGCGATTTCGCGGAGCACTGGAGCGCTGCCTGCATCATTCTATCAGTCACGGGCATGTCGGCCGGGTGTCTGCGCCGCAGGAGTGTGCCCGCCGTCGTGCCGGACCCTCTCGCCGAGCAGGCAGCTCGAGACCCCGATGCGAACCGGCGCCGCAGCCGTCATGGTCTTCCCGGTCCGCCTGCGGACGGTCCCGCCGGCGCGTGCTCCCGTCCGCCCTCGCCGGCGGCAAGCAGTGCGCGCTGTTTCCGCCGGGCCGCGGTCTCGCCGGGGTGGCCGAGGAACGGAATCCCCTTCAGATACAGCCGGGCGGCCTCGACGTGGATCGCGGCGATCGTCTTCAACGTGACGAACGGATAGCGTAGCAGCGCGTCCGCGACCGTGCTGGTCGTCAGCGGCCTGCGCCGTCCCCGGAGCCGGGCGTCCAGCACGCGCCGCCCGCGCTCGTGCTGCACGATGGCGACGCTCAGGCGGTCGCCGACCGGGGCCAGCTCGAAATCGTACGTGCAGTCCATTGCCAGAAACGGCGAGACGTGCATCTCCTTGGCGCAGCGGAAGCGCGCCGTCGCGCTCCCGGCGGCCGCCCGTCTCCCGTCGAGCAGATACAGGTGCCGTTCGCCGAACGTGTTGTCGACCTCGGCGACTACCGCGGCCAGGGCGCCGCCGGCGTCGTGGCAGTAGTACAGGCTGATCGGATTGAAGACGTAGCCGAGGACGCGACATTGCGTGAGCAGCGCTATCGTGCCGCCGTCGAGCGCGATGCCATGGCGCGCGAGGAGCCTCCGCACCTTCCCGGAAGTCGCCCCCGGACGGCCGTCCACGTGATCGCGGTCGAAGAACGACCAGAGGTTCCAACGGTTGACCGAGAACGGCGCCACGGTTCGGCCGAGGTGATCGAGCTCGTCCAGATCGAGATACGCGAGAAAGAGCCGGTAGCGGAAGTCGTGCACGCGGGGATGGTGACGGCGGTGCCGGACCCAGCCGGTGTACAGGCAGGAATTCACGACGTCTCCCGCCGGCGTTCGATTGCCTCGGCCGCGGCGAGGCCTGCGCGCACGCCGTCCTCGTGAAAACCGTTGCCGAGATAGGCGCCGCAGTAGTAGGTGCGGCGCCGCCCGCTCAGGGTCCGGATCGCTCCCCGCGCACGCAGCGCCTCGGTCGTGTAGACCGGATGGTCGTAGATATGCCGCGCAACGATCTTCGACGGATCGAGACGCGCTTCGTCATTGAGCGTGACGCACCAGGTCGGGTGCTCCGGCAGGCGCTGCAGGCGGTTCATGTGGTATGTCATCCGCAGGTTCGCGCCGGAGTCCCGGCAATCCTCGACGTGCGCGTTCCAGGAAGCCCACGCATCCCGTGCGCGCGGCAGGATGCGGGCATCGGTATGCAGGACGGCGACGTTGCGCCGGTAGGCAACGGCCCCGAGCGCCGCGGACTCCTCGTCGGCGGGCCGCTCGAGAAGCGCCAGCGCCTGGTCGGCATGGGCCGCGATTACCACGTCGTCGTAGGGCTCCCAACCCATCTCGGCCGTATGCACCTCGACGCCTCCGGCATGGCGCCGGATCCGGCCGACCGCGGCGCGGAGCCGCAGGCGGTCGCGGAAAGGGCGCACCAGCGCCTCCACGTAGCGCCGGCTGCCGCCGGCGACGGTGCGCCAGGGCGGCTGGCCGCGGACCTGCAGCAGGCCGTGGTTGGCGAAGAAGGTCAGCAGGAACCGCAGCGGCAGCCGGTGCGCGTCGTCCGCCGCAGCGGACCAGATTGCGCTCGACATCGGCAACAGGTAGTGCCGGAAGAAATCCCGTCCGAAGCGGCCCGCGGTCAGTAGATCCCCGATCGTCTCGTCGTCTCCCGGCCCGGCCGCCGCGCGCCGTCCCCAGGCGTTGAAGCGCAGGACGTCGATGGCCATGCGGTGGACGGCGGGCCTCAGGATCTGCGCCCGGCGGGCGAAGAGCCCGGCGAGGCCGCGGCTGCTGTACTCGATTCCGCAGCGTCGGCAGCTCACCCCGAACGACATGTCCCCCGGTTGGGACGCGACGCCGAGCTCGCGGAGCAGCTCGGTGAAACGGGGATACGTCCGCTCGTTGAAGACGATGAAACCGGTGTCGACGGCCAGACCGCCGGGTACGGTGACGGTTCGCGCGTGTCCGCCCGGCGCGTCGGCCGCTTCGTACACCGTGATGTCGTGCCCGGCGTGCAGCGTCCGGGCGGCGATCAGCCCCGAGACGCCGCCGCCGACAATCGCGATTCGCCGCCGCATGCCGTGCCTTCGTGTCGTACCGGCCGTGCGCGTCCTGCTTCCAGTATGTCGCTTCGTTGGCCGCGGCGGCTCGCCGCTTTTCCTCTGCCGCAAAACGGGAGCCGGCGTCCGCCCCCGGCGGTCAAGCCGAGGCTGCCGGTCGCACGGCGCCGACGGATCACTTCCGTACAATCGAGGCATGGCGACTCGGGAGTCGATCACGCCAGGGTGGCATCCCCCGGCGAAGGGTGCGGCGCCGCGGCGGCGCGGGGGTGGTCTGCCCTGGCCGGTCGCACGGGCGCTCGGCAGCTTTGCCGGCGGACATCTGGACGTGATCGAAGGCGCTTCGCGGCACACCTTCGGCGAGCCCGGGTCCGCGCCGCTGGCCGCCCGCGTCGAGATACACGACCGGCGCACCTGGCGCGCCCTTCTGCTGGGCGGCACCATCGGCGCGGCCGAAGCCTATGCCGAAGGCTGGTGGTCGGCCGACGACCTCACGGCGCTGATCCGGCTCGTCGTCCGCAACGAACGCGCCGCGGCCGGTCTGGACGGCCGGCTGTCGCGCGCGGCGCTCGCCCTGCACACGGCGCTGCACCGGCTGCGCGGCAACCGGCGGCTGCAGAGCCGCCGGAACGTATCCGCGCACTACGACCTCGGGAACGACTTCTTCGGCCATTTCCTCGATCCCAGCATGACCTATTCCTGCGCGGTCTTTCCGAGCCGCGCCAGCACGCTAGAGGAAGCCTCGCGGCACAAGCTCGATCTGATCTGCCGCCGGCTGGATCTGTCTCCCGCCGACGACCTGCTCGAGATCGGGACCGGTTGGGGTAGCTTGGCGCTGCACGCCGCTTCCCGCTACGGCTGCCGCGTCACGACGACGACGATCTCCGCCGAGCAGTACCGGCACGCGCGCGCCGCCGTGTCGCGCGCCGGACTCGAGGGGCGGGTCACGGTGCTCGACGCCGACTACCGCGACCTGCCGCACGTCGTGCGCCGGCGGTTCGACAAGCTGGTGTCGGTGGAGATGATCGAGGCGGTCGGGCAGCGGTTTCTCGACCGCTACCTGCAGGTGTGCGACGTACTGACGAAGCCGGGCGGCCGGATGCTGCTGCAGGGGATCGTCATCGCGGACGACCGCTACGAGGCCTACCGGCGCTCGGTCGACGTCATCCAGCGGCACATCTTCCCGGGCGGGTTCCTGCCGTGCCTTGCCGATCTGCGGGTGCGCCTGGCGCGCGCGACCGCGTTCCGGATCGCGGACCGGTACGACATCACGGAACACTATCCCCCGACCCTGCGGCGCTGGCGGGCGCGTCTCGCCGCCAACCGGGCGACGCTCGAGACGCTCGGCTACCCGCGGCGGCTGCTGCGGCTCTGGGACTACTACTTCTCGTACTGCGAGGGGGGCTTTCTGGAACGCACCATCGGCGCCGTGCAGCTCGTGATGAATCGGGCGGGCGCGGCGTGACCCTGGCCCTGGCGCTGGCGGCGGCCGAACGCGGCTTGATGCCGGACGGGCTGATTCGGCTCGGCATCCGCGCGCTGCTCCGCGGGCGGCTGCAGGCGGAGCGCCGGCGGGCCGGCGGCGGGAGTGCGCGAACGGTCGACGATCACCGGGCGCTCATGCGGCAGGGGCCCGTCGCGGTGGCGCCGGCGGCCGCGAACGACCAGCACTACGAGACGCCGGCCGAGTTCTTCGGACTTCTTCTCGGTCCCCGGCTCAAGTACAGCGCCGGGCTCTGGCCGGCAGGGGTCACGACCCTGGCCGCTGCCGAGTCCGCGATGCTGGAGGCGACCGCCGATCGCGCGGAGCTCGAAGACGGGATGCGGGTGCTGGACCTCGGCTGCGGGTGGGGCGCTCTCGCGCTGTGGATGGCGGAACGGTATCCTCGCGCGCAGATCACCGCGGTCTCGAACTCCACCGGCCAGGCGCGGTACATCACGGCGCAGCGGGACCGGCTCGGGCTCGGAAACCTGCAGGTCGCGACCGCCGACATGAACGACTTCCGGCCGATCGGCACGTTCGATCGGGTCGTGTCCGTCGAGATGTTCGAGCACATGCGCAACTACGAGCTCCTGCTCGGGCGGATCGCATCGTGGCTGGTCCCGGGCGGTTCCCTGTTCGTGCACCTCTTCTGCCACTGGCGCTACTGCTACTTCTTCGAGGTGGACGGCGGTGCGGACTGGATGGCCCGACACTTCTTCACCGGCGGCATGATGCCGTCCGTCGATCTGCTGCCGCGCTGCGCCGGGCCGCTGCGGCTCGAGCGCCGGTGGGAGGTCGGCGGCGGCGACTACGAGCGGACGTTGCGGGCGTGGCTCGCGAACCTCGACGCGCGACGCGCCGAGGCGGAGCAGGTGCTCGGCGCCGGGGAGGCGCCGGGCACGGGGCGACTGCGGGTCGGGCGGTGGCGGCTGTTCCTGCTCGCCTGCGCGGAGCTGTTCGGGTATCGTGCGGGCCGCGAGTGGTTCGTGGCTCATTACCGGTTGCGCCGCGGCGAGACCAGCGGCTCTGCCGCGTCCTCCGCGGCCGCCCGATCCACATGACCGCGAGCGCCATCGCCGGGTTGGGAACGCTGCTCGCACTGATGACCGCGGTCTGGGCGGCGAGCGTGGCGCGCCGCGACGTGAGCATCGTCGACATCTGCTGGAGCCTCGCGATCCTGGCTGCGGCGGGGGTCTACGCGAGCGGCGCCGATGACCTGACGTTGCGCCGCGGCGTCGTGCTGGCCGCGGTCGGTCTCTGGGCAATCCGGCTGGCCGGCTACCTCGCGTGGCGCGGATGGGGCGCGGCGGAGGACAGGCGGTACCGCGCGATGCGCGAGCGCCGGCCGCGCTTCCGGTGGACGAGTCTGTTCGTCGTGTTCTGGTTGCAGGCGGCCCTCGCCTGGGTCGTCTCGCTGCCGCTGCTGGCCGTGATGCACGTGGAGGAACCCGGCGGTCCGCGGCTGGTCGACGCGCTGGGCGCGTTCCTGTTCCTCGTCGGCTTCGGCTTCGAGACCGCCGGCGACTGGCAGATGGCGCGGTTCAAGGCGGACCCGGCGAATCGGGGCCGGGTATGCGACCGGGGCCTCTGGCGCTTTACCCGCCATCCCAACTACTTCGGCGAGGCGGTTCTCTGGTGGGGTCTATGGTGTCTCGCCGGCACCGCGCCCGGCGCCTACTGGACGGTCGTCGGCCCGCTGCTCCTGACCTGGCTTCTGCTGCGCGTCTCCGGGGTGCGCCTGCTGGAGAGCGATCTTCTGCGGGAAAAGCCGGCATATCGCGACTACGCTGCGCGGACCTCCGCATTCCTGCCCAGGCCGCCCCGGCGCGACCGATAGCCGTTTGGACCTGGTCTTACCGCGCGGGTTCCTGGCCGGAACCGGGCCGGAACGCACGCGCGGTCGCGCGTTGCCGATAAGCGAAGATGGCTCTCAGGTCGGCGTCGATCCACGCGAGCAATGCCGTGCGGGCGAGCGTTCGGCAGTAGAGATCGAAATCGACCACGTCGGAGACCAGCGTCCGGTCGCCGGAGTCCTTGAAGGTATGGGCGTGTCGCCAGTGCCGGAACGGACCCCGGACCTGCAGGTCGACGAAGCGGTGGGGCGGGTCCCAGACCTCGATCAGCGTCCGCCAGCGGATCGGCAGGCCGTGCAGCCGCAGACTGTAGTCGACCAGGGAGCCGGCTGCGAGCGGCTCCCCCCGCACGCGGCGGATCCGGAACCTCAGGAACGGCGGCGTGATCCGCTCGAGATTCCGCGCACTGCCGAAGAACGGAAACACCTCCGCCGGCGTTCCCGGCAACCATTGTTCGCACGACAGACGCCAGCCCCCTTGCGGTCGACTCTCGATACCGATCGAGTGACTTGGCCGGACCTCTTGCGCTCTCATGCAATAGAGTGTAGATTAAATCTACTTACGTATAAAGAAAACAGCAGTCCACCCCGCGCTGCGCCGCGTCGCTTCGTGGGAGATCGGATTGGGGACGGATCCGGATGGCGCTGACCGAGACCCTGCAGAACGGCCTGGACCGGTACGGGATCGGCCCGAAGGTGCGCGACCTGCGCACGCGGAAGCGCATGGGGTTGGTCGAGCTGGGCGCGCATACGGGGCTCTCGGCGGCGCTGCTCTCGAAGATCGAGCGGAGCCGGATGTACCCGACGCTGCCGACGCTGCTGCGGATTGCCTTGGTGTTCAACGTCGGCCTCGACTACTTCTTCAGCCACGAGCAACCGGTGGTGACCGTGGTACGGCGCGAGGATCGGTTGCGCCTGCCGGAGCGCATGGGAACGAAGGAGGTCGCCTACCACTTCGAATCGCTCGACTTTCGCGCCGAGAGGAAGCGGATGCACTCGTACCTCGGCGAGTTCGAGGCGCGGCCGATGGAGGACGTGCGTCTGCACAAGCACGAAGGCGTCGAGCTGGTCTACGTGCTCGAGGGCACGCTCGGCCTGTACGTGCGGGATGCGGAGGAGACGTTGGCGGCGGGGGACGCCGCGTACCTCGACGCGACCGTGCTGCACGGCTACCGCCGCGTCGGTGGGGAGCCGTGCCGGGCACTGGTCGTCACGGTTCCCTGAGAGGCGGCGCGACCTGCGCGTCGCGGCGCGACCTGCGCGTCGCGTTGCGAGTTCGATGGTGTGAGACTCCGGGGTCAGCGAATGTTGCAGTACCGTCGGCAGAGTCGCGTCGCCGCATCGAGCTCGGAGGTGTTCGAGTGGCATGCCCGGGCGGGCGCTCTGGAGCGCTTGACGCCGCCCTGGAGTCGTGTGCGCGTCATCGCCCGGTCGGGGCGTCCCCTGGAGGCCGGAACCCGCGTGATCCTGCGCGTGCCGATCGGCCCGTTCGGGATGCGCTGGGTGGCCGAGCACGGCCCGTGCGTTCCCGGCCGATCGTTCAGCGACCGGCAGATTGCCGGTCCTTTCGCCGCGTGGGAACATGAGCATCGCTTCGAGCCGCTCGCGGCCGGAGAGTCGACGCTGGTCGACGAGGTGCGATACGCGTTGCCCGGCGGCTGGTGCAGCATGCCGGCGCGCCCGTTGGCGCGCAGGGAGCTCGATCGTCTGTTCACGTACCGCCAGCGCGTGACGGCCGTCGACATGGGCTGGCATCGTCGATATGGAGGTAGACCGATGAAGGTTGCGGTTACCGGAGCGACGGGTCTGATCGGCTCTGCGCTCGTTCCTTTCCTGCGGAGCGGGGGCCATGAGGCGGTGGTTCTGCGGCGCGCGCCCGCGGGCCGGGCCGCCGCCGATGGCGACTCGAGCTGGGATCCGGATACCGGTGCGCTGTCCGCGGGGGCTCTGGACGGGGTCGACGCGGTGGTGCACCTGGCGGGGGAGAACATCGCCGGGGGGCGCTGGACCGCGGCCCGCAAGGCGCGAATCCGGGACAGCCGGGTGGACGGCACGCGGCGTCTCGCAGAGGCGCTGGCTGCCCTGCCGCGGTCGCCGCGGACGCTGGTCGCGGCCTCGGCGGTCGGGTTCTACGGGGACCGGGGGGACGAGAATCTCGACGAATCGTCGGCGCCGGGGGGCGGATTCCTGCCCGATGTCTGTCAGGCCTGGGAGGATGCGGCGGCGCCGGCGGGGGAGGCCGGGTTGCGCGTGGTGCATCTGCGGATCGGCATCGTCATGACCCCGGCCGGCGGTGCGCTCGCGCAGATGCTGTTCCCGTTCCGCATGGGCGTCGGCGGCGTCATCGGTTCGGGCCGGCAGTACATGAGCTGGGTAGCTCTCGACGACGTGCTGGGCGGCATCCTGCACGCCCTGTGCACGGACGGCCTGAGCGGTGCGGTCAACATGGTCGCCCCGAACCCGGTCTCCAACGCGGAGTTCACGAAGACCCTCGGCCGCGTGCTGCGCCGTCCGACCATCATCCCGCTGCCGGCGTTCGGCGCACGGCTGGCGTTCGGAGAGATGGCCGATGCGTTGCTTCTCGCGAGCAGCCGCGTACATCCCGCCCGCCTGCGCGACGGCGGCTTCGCTTTCGGCTATCCGAAACTGGAGGACGCCCTCCGCCACGTGCTCGGGCGCCCGAAGTCCTGATCGCGCGGGTGGCCGCGCGAGGCGACGACGCGGGCTACCCGGCGGACCGCAGCCGGACCGAGCCGTTCACGGTACGGATGCGCAGGGTGCCGCCGCCGTCGCCCAGACGGCCCTCGAAGCGCTGGCGCCGTTCGTCGGTGTCCGTGATCGGCAGGTCGCTGCGGATCGAGCCGTTCGCCGTGCGGACCGACACGTCCGTGTCGGCGGCTTCCGGCAGGGTCAGGGTCACGCTGCCGTTGACGGTCTCGAAAGAGCCCTCGCCATCCCAGTCGTTCCCTCCGATGGCCGCCCGGATCGAGCCGTTGACGGTCACGGCCCGCGCATGCCCGCCGGCGGTGACGTCGATGTTGCCGTTGACGGTGTGCGCCTCCACGTCGCCGGTCAAGCCCGACGCATCGATGTTGCCGTTGACGTGACGCGCCACGAAGTCGACGCCGTCCGGAACGCCCACCGCGAACTCGACGTCCACGTCGTTCCTGCGGGCGCTCAGCCTTCCTTCCTCGCCCGGGAGACACGCGTTGCCCTCCCGCGGGTACACCGCGCAGACGGTCACCCCGGCCGGATGCTCCACCACTGCGATGCGAACCTCGTTCGGGTCGTTCCTGGCCCCGCGCCGGTCCGCGGTCACCTCCACGAGGCCGCTCGTCGCCGGCGCGGCGGCGATCGTCCCGCTGACGCCCTTGATCTCCACGTGCTGGCCGGCGGCGATCCGGCCCTGCCACTCGAACAACTCGTCGGCCGGACGTCGCTCGCCGAACACGAGGGTGGACCGGAGCGCGAGATCGCAACCGGCGAGGAACGGGAGCGCGGCGCAGACAAGGGCGAAAGCGAGCAGGCGTGGCATGAGCAGCTCCTTCTGCTCAGTTGGACGGCGGGCCGGCCGGCAAAGTTTCCTCCAGGCGGAGCGCGCGGCTTGCCAGCGGGGCGTTGAGGAAGTCCATGAGCGGGGCCAGGTGCGAGAAGAGGCGGAGGAGCGACGGGTAGAAGCGCGGCCCGATCGCGAACGCCGCCGGCCGTTCGCAGCCGGCGAGGAACTGCTTCAGCCGGAGCAGATCCGCGGCGGGGTGATCGGCGGGAAAGCCGCGGGGCACCCGCTTGAGCCTCTCTCCGGACAGCTCGCCGAAATTGCGCCGGAATGCCGGCGCGGCGACGAGACCCCGCAGGTGCTCGCTGTTGGTGGCGATGTGCTCCCGGAGGCGGTGGAGCTGCCGCGGTTGCGGCCGGTACAGCCCGCCGCCGACGAAGACCTGGTCGGTCGCGACGTGGACGTAGAGTCCTGCGCTCTCGTGCCTGGGCAACGCGCGGTGCGGGAAGATCGCGGCGACGTGCGTCTTGTAGGGCGCCTTGTTCGCCGAGAAGCGCGTATCGCGGTGGATGCGGTACATCGACGTCTTCGGATTGGCGGCCAGATCCGGCGCGATGCCCGGAAGGTCGATCGTCAGGCGCTCGATGAGTGCGATCATCGGGCCCTTGACGTGCGATTCGTATTCTTCCCGGTGCTCGCGGAACCAGTCGCGGTCGTTGTGGCGCGCGAGCGCCCGGAGGAAGGCGAGGGTCTCCGACGTGAAGCGCGGCGTGGGCATCGGGGTGGTCTCTTTCGGCGTCATCCGGTGAACCGGACACGCGGGGCCAGCGTCCAGTCGAAGCCGGCGAGGCCCTCCGGGCCGAGCCGCTCGACCTCCGCGCGGACGCGTGCCGCCTGGGCGAGCAGGTCCGCCACGTCGACGGTCTGGCACGCCGGGGTGAACGGCTGCAGGTAGGCGGGTCCCCGGGTCAGCATGTAGACCGCGCCGTGGTGGTTGCGGCGCGCGATGTGGTACATCGCGACGCCGATCTGCAGAATGCCCTGGTACAGCCGGCGCACCTCGCGCGTCTCCTCGCGCCAGAGGTCCTCCAGCGTTTCGTGCTGCTCGAAGAATTCGCCCCGATTGAACTGTTCGATGCCGGACAGGAGCAACGGCGGCGGCGGTTCCCGGCACCACGCGGACATCGGCCGGCATTATAGACGGGCGCGCGGCCGGGGGCGCCGGCCGGCTGGGTGCCGGCCGGACGGGCGCCGCCCGGCGGCGCCGAACGGTCGGGTGCGGCGGGAGCGCCGCTATAATGCGCGGCGGCACGGTCCGCGATCGCGTGGATCCGGGAATCGGCGGCATGGTGGAAACAGTCGGAACGTCGACCCGGAGGCGCGGCAAGCGGGCGACGACGCGCGCCCGCGCCGTTCCCGACAGGCCGCGGGACCACTCCGATCCCCACGCTACCGGCCTCTATTTCCCGAAGATCAGGCGGAAGCGCTCGAAGCTGCACGGCTGGGGAGTCTTCGCGCTCGAGGACATCAACAAGAACAAGCGGATCATCCACTACGCGGGCGAGAAGATCCGCGTGCGCGACAGCCTGGTGCGCGAGGACCGCTACCTCATGCGGGGGGAGATCTGGTGCTTCCGGATCAACCACCTGTTCGTCCGGGACGGTCACGTCGGCGGCAATCTCTCGAGGTTCATCAACCACTCCTGCAAGCCGAACTGCTACGCGTCCGTGGTGGTCGACACCATCTGGATCGTCGCCGCGCGCAACATCGGGACGGGCGAGGAGTTGACCTTCCACTACAACACCGAAGGGGACGGCGAGATCCCGTGCCGCTGCCGGCCGGATTGCCCGTATCGACTGTGACGCCGCAAGTCGTCTACCTGCACGGTTTCGCCTCGTCGCCGGCGTCGTCGAAGGCCGACTTCCTGAAGCGGCGGCTCGCCGCGCACGGGGTGGCGTTCCACTGTCCGGACCTGAATCAGCCCGACTTCTCCACGCTGACCGCATCGCGGATGATCGAGCGGACGGCGGCGCTCGTCTCCACGTTGCCGGCGGGACCGGTGGCGCTGCTCGGATCGAGCCTCGGCGCCTTCGTGGCCCTGCAGGTCGCCGAGCAGGCCGCGGCGAAGGCGCCGCAGCCAATCGAGCAGCTCGTCCTGCTGGCCCCGGCTCTCGATTTCGGCCGCCGGCCGGTCGGCGATCTGGGCGCCGCCGGCATGGCCCGCTGGCGCGAGACCGGCTGGTGGGAGCTGACGCACTACGCTTCCGGCGAGGCGACCCGCGTGCATTACGAGCTGTTCCGCGACGCGCAGCGCTACGACTCGTTCGCGGCGCGGCGGCCAGTCCCCACGCTCGTGCTGCAGGGGCGGCGCGACGACGTGGTCGATCCCGACATGGTCGCGCGGTACGCGGCAGCCCGGCCCTACGTCACGCTGGTAATGCTCGATGACGATCACCAGCTCGGCAACAGCCTCGAACGGGTCTGGTCGGAAACCGCGCGCTTTCTCGGGTTGCCGCGATAGCGCCCCGTTACGCCTCGCTGCCTCGGCGTTTCGGCCCATCCCCGCTCCGGGAGCCTGCGCCGGACAACTCGCTGCGTCGCATTTCTGCGGCGCAGGCTCCTGGCCCGTCACCTCTGCCGGGAGCCGCTCGCGATGATCCTGCGGCTGCCCGACTGATACGCTGTCGGTGGTGTCCGCGGATCGTTCCCGGCCGCTCGTCTCGCTCGTCGTGCCCGTGCTCCGGGACACGCCGGAGCTCAGCGGGTTGCTCGACGCACTCCCGGTGGATCCCCTCGATCCGCGTATCGAGGTGGTTGTGGTCAACGGCGACGCCGGCGACCGTTCTCTCGACCCGCTGCGCCGGCGCGTGACCTCCGTGCGGTGGATCGACAGCGATCCCGGCCGGGGCCGCCAGATGAACGCCGGCGCGCGCGCTTCGTCCGGGCGATGGCTGCTCTTCGTGCATGCCGACGCGCGGCTCGGCGCCGGCTGGCTGGCGGTGCTGGAGGAGGCGGAGGAACGGCCCGAGGTCGCCGGCGGAGCGTTCCGGCTAGCTCTCGCATCCGCCCACTGGGCGGCCCGGGTCGTCGAACGCGGCGTGGCGATCCGGACGCGGTGCCTGCGGTTGCCGTACGGCGACCAGGCGATCTTCGTCCGCAGGGAAGCGTTCGAAGCGCTGGGAGGCTACCGGCCGCTGGCGCTGATGGAGGACGTCGATCTCGTTCGACGCCTGCGCCGGCGGGGGCGGCTCTGGTTTCCGCCGGTAGCGGTACGGGCTTCGGCCCGCCGCTGGGAGCGCGACGGCTGGTTGCGGCGGACCGTGCTGAATCTTGCCCTGCTGGCGCTCTACGGCGCCGGTGTTTCCCCCGACCGGCTCGGGCGGTGGTACTACGGGAGGTACTCGTCGGAGCCCGCCCGGCGCACTCCTCCGGTCGGCATGCCCGAAGGCTGATGAACAGGAACCTCGTCGTCAGCGGCGTCGCGCTGCTGTCGGCGCTGGTGTTGGCGACGCTGGACTCCCGGTGGCAGGCCGAGGCGTTCTTCGTGCTGCTGGTCGTCGCGGCGCGGCTCGTGCAGGCGTTGATCCGCGGTGGCGCGTCGGCCGCGGAGACATCGAGCAGACGCATAGCGGCGTGCGGTGTGGTGTTGCTGGTCGCAATGGCCGCGGCCGCGGTGCTCGACGCGCGCCGGCAGGCCGAGGCGTTCGTCGCGCTGCTGGCGGTGGCGTCGATAGCCTACGTCGCTGCGCTGCGATTGATCGGCCGGCTTGTTGGTCACCTCCCGGCCCGGCGGGAGGATCGCCGCGGTCTGGCCGCGTGCCTGATCCTGGCCCTCGCCTGGCGCCTCGTTCTGCTGGGCGCGGCGCCGCTGGTCTCGGACGACGTCTACCGCTACGTCTGGGA
>WTGR01000886.1 GCA_011523485.1 Acidobacteriota bacterium | reverse complement strand
CGCGCAGGTCGTCTTGCCGTGACCCGGCGATACCCGGCGCACGTCCCCCGTCTCCATCGAGAGCAGGTAGATCTGGAAGAAGGGGTTGCCCGGCTCCCGCTCCGACTGGAAGACCATCTCCCTCCCGTCCGGGGAGAAGTAGCCCTCGCCCGCGCGCTTTCCCTCCACCGTCAGGCGGCGGATGCGGCTCAGGAAGCGGGACTCGTCCTCGGCCCCCTGCCCCGCCAACACGGGAGTGGCGAAACCTCCGCCCAGCGCAATTGGAAGTACGAACACGAGGCGGCCGGATACGCGCCGCAACGACTGGAACATGGGGAAACGAGGGCTGCGAACCGGCCGGTCGGTAGCCGGTGATTGTACCCCGCACCCGGGACCGCGGACCTCCGGCCGGCGGCGTGGCGCGTACGGCTGGGACCGCCGGCCGGTTCTCGCGGTAGCGGCCTTCAGACCGGCACGCGCGGCGCTGCGCGCCGCGCACGTCGCAACCCCATCCACTTTCGCGACACCCCTTGCCGGCGCGCTTCTCGTCCGGCGTGTCATTGGCCGACTCGTGGTGGCGTTCACAGAAAACTGGACCCGTAGGCGCGCTGCCTCGTGTTACCAAGAGGCATGGCACCGCTGGCACTGGTCCTTTTCTGGGCCCAGCCGTTCGGCGCATTCGCCGCTGAGCAGCGTCCGATCCAACCGGACGGCTCGACTCAGGTCGTGGGCACCGTTCGCGACACGACAGGTCTGCCGTTGCCCGGCGCCACGATCGAAATCGACGGTTCGATCGTCGCCGTTTCAGACGCCGACGGCAGCTTCGCGATCGTCCTCGTGTCCGGTGCGCGTCACCGCGTGATCGTGACTCTACCCGGGTTCGACCCGCACGAGTCCGTTTTCGAGGTGAGCCACGGCGTGCGGCTCAACGTCGTACTGGCGATCAGGCGCGTGCGGGAGCAAATCATCGTCACGGCCCCCTCACCCGAGGAGGCGGTCGCGCGTCCTTTCCTGCTCCAACCCGTCCAGGTCTACCGGACGCCCGGCGCAGACGCTGATGTCTTCAGGGCCCTCCAGACACTACCCGGTGTCAGCGCACCTGACGACACCGCCGGTCTGTTCGTGCGCGGCGGCGACGTCAGCGAAGTGCTGGTGTCGCTCGATGACGCCGTGATCGCCCATCCCTACCGGTATGAGACACCGACCGGAGGGTTTCGGGGCACGGTCAACCCACTGCTCATTTCCGGGCTCAGCTTCAGTACCGGCGGTTTCTCCGCTCGCTACGGCAACGCCCTCAGTGGTGTCCTCGACCTGCGCGGGCTAGAGCGGGCCGAGCGGCGACAGACGGTAGCGACATTCGGACTCGCCGGTGCGTCGGCCTCCATCGCGGCACCGGTGGGCGACCGATTCGGCGTGCGCGGCGCGTTCAATCGAACCTTCACCCGCGTCCTCTTCGCCGTCAACGGCAGTCCGCGCCTGTTCGATCCGCCACCCGAAGGATGGGATGGATCCGCCGGGTTTGCCTGGAATCTGGGAAGAGGCGGTCGGCTCAAGGGCTTCGCGTTGATGCAGCGGGACCGGATAGGCGTCGGAATCGAGCAGGACGCGTTTACGGGGCTGCTGCGATCCTCAACGACACACAGGTTCGCCGGCACGCGGTGGGATGGTGCGCTTGGACGCTGGACGGCCTCGGCGTCTCTTGGCCACGACGACTACGAGCGTAGTACCAACGTCGGCATCCTGGACCGGACGATCACGGACCGCGTGGCGTCGTGGCGGATCGATCTCACCGCACCACCGGCCGGTGCGGTCGAGTGGCGTGTCGGCGCTAACGGCTCCTTCACCGAAGCGGCGATCGCCGGGCGCGTGCCGGTGAGAGGTGGCGACCTGGGCGGCGTTTCCGGTGCCGCTCGGTTTGATGCCGCCATCGATGACTGGTTTGGAGGCACGTATCTCGAGGTCACGACACACGCCGGGCCGGTGTCCACCACGATT
This sequence comes from Acidobacteriota bacterium, assembly GCA_011523485.1. Next base: position 1,525 of record WTGR01000886.1, on the reverse strand, counting down.
GGGGCGCGCGCTGATCGGTTCGGTCTGGCGCGCGCGACCACCCTCGATCCACGACTCAACGTTCGCATCGGCCTGGGACGCAACCATGCGTTGCGCCTCGCAACGGGTGTCTACCATCAGGCCCCTTCTCCCTCGTACTACGACCGCGAGCGAGGGGCCTCGCGCCTGCCGCCCATGCGGGCGCTGCACTACGTTGCCGGATACGAGACCGGCCGCGAGACGGAAGGTCTCTATGTTCGGGCGGAGGGGTTCGTGAAGACGTACGCCCACCTCCCCCTCGAAGATGAGGTCCGGGGGTATACAGCCGACGGGTTCGGCTCGGCCCGCGGGGTCGATCTGTTCGTCCAGTGGTTGTCAAGCCGACTCGAGGTGCGCGGCACGGCCAGTTGGCTGCGAGCCAGGCGGCGATGGACCCCAGTCGATCAGCGTGAGCGATACGACCTGCCGGACGGGACCTGGACACCGGACTTCGAGATTCCCTGGTGGGTGCAGATCATCACCCGCGTGCCCCTCTCGAACGGGGTGAGCGTGAGCGCCTCGTGGCGGTCGGCGGCCGGCCGACCCCATACCCCGATCGTCGATGGCCGCGCGATCGGCGACGGCTTCCTTCCTGTCTTCGGTTCCGTCAACTCCGAGCACCTCCCGCGTTACGAACGGTTTGATCTCTCCTGGAGCTGGCTCGTGCCGGCTGGCGACGGGTTGGTGATCCTTTTTGCGTCCGTCGACAACGTCCTCGGACGGGCCAACTTCTTCGACTACATCTACGCGCCCGACTACGCGTCACGCCAGCCGGTCGTCAACGCGGCACCCCGTGGGGTGTATGTCGGCGTCTCCCTCAGGAGGTAACCGTGGCAATCACTTACACCGTGGCAGTTGCATTGGTCGCAGCGATGACCGTGCCGTCTCTCTCCGTCGGGCAGCAACTCACGTGGCCAGAACTCACCGAGCGACTGGAACGCGCGGCACTGGCCGGATCCGGGCAGGAGCTCCGGGCGGTTCGGATGGACCTGCTCAGACAACTGATTCATCCCGCGGAACAGGCACCCGGCGGATCACTGTTGGAGTACGCGATCGCCTACGCCGGGTGGCGGTTGGCCAACCTGTCGGAGGTTCCCGAGCGGGAACAGGCTGACTTTCTCGATGACGCCGTGGAGCGACTGGAGACCCTCGTCAACGTCGATCCGGAGTGCGCCGAAGCGCACGCGCTGCTCGGGTCGCTCTACGGCCTCCAGATCGGGCGCGATCCATCCAGAGGGGCCGTGCTGGGGGTACGCGCCTCGGGCGCTCTCGACCGCGCCGCCGCGGCGGCGCCCGACAGCCCGCGCGTCCCGCTCCTGCAAGGTATCAGCGCGTTCCATAAGCCGGCCAGGTTCGGCGGCGGCCTCGACAGTGCGGAGCGGCTGCTTCGTCACAGCCTTGATCTCTTCTCGCGCGAGCCGCTGAACAAACCGTGGCCCAACTGGGGACGGTTCGACGCCCACGTCTGGCTTGGCCAGACACTCGCTCGACAGAACGACGCTTCGGG
>WTGR01000939.1 GCA_011523485.1 Acidobacteriota bacterium | reverse complement strand
AGCTCCGGCTCGGTTCCGTTGAAGCGCCGCATGGCGTGCCGCATCGTCAGCCAGCCCCGTCCGCGGCGTTCCATCAGCCCGCGGACGACCATGGCGTTCGCCATCATCTCGTTGCGCGACCGCGGAGCGCCGCCCTTGCGCGCCTGATCGACGGTCATGTGATTGGGCAATGCGCCGGGACTCGTCACCACGATGCGGTCGTCGAACACCTCCAGCAGCACCTGCGATCCGGTGATGGCGTAGTCGCGGTGGATGACGGCGTTGACCAACGCCTCCCGCAACGCCGCCTCGGGCGCCGGCGGCACGTCGATGCGCCGGATGCCCTCGTACCTCTCTCGCCGGCCGAGACTGCGAAACCACCCCATCGCACGCTGCACCTGGTCCTGCAACCGGCCCCTGCCTTCTCCGGCGCTCAACACCTCGGCGGCCTGATCCATACCCCCGTACGCCGTGCACTGCACGAACAGGCTCAGCGTGTGCGCGAATGCCTGGGGATCGCGGCCGAATACCATCAACCCGTACAACGTCGGCCGCCGCACGCCGTCCAGCTCGTCGACGATGCTGCCGTTCCGCAGATCGTCCTCGCGGGCCGGCTGGGGAGCTTCGTCCGGATCGAGGCCCTGCGCGCGCAGGAACGCCAGCACGGCGCCGAAATCGATGTCGTCGACGGTTGCCGACGGGATGATCTGCTTCTCGGTCAGCACGAGTCCGAAGGCGTTCAGCAGCTCCTGCAGCTCCGAGGGCGACGGCGCGCCCGTGCTCCGCCCGCGCCGGATCCAGAACCGGCCGTCGCAGGAGAACGGCTCGTATCCGCGCTGCTGGCGGTGCACGTCGATCCAGTGCACCCACCCGCCCTCGGATTCGTGCCTGCCGCACTCCGCGGTCACCGGCTTGCCGCAACCGGGATGCAGAAAGCTTGCCAACCGCTCCTGAACGGTTTCCGGGTTCTCCCCTTCGCCGACGACCGCGCCGGCGTCATCGACGCCGATGACGATGAGTCCCCCGTCACCGTTGGCGAACGCGCAGACCGTCCTGCCGACCCCGCGCAGGTCTCCCAGCTTCCGCTTGAACTCGGTGCGGGCGTCCTCCCCGGCCGCGATGCGCCGCTGCACGTCAGGCCATTCCATGGCGATTGGCGTCCTCCTCCCGCAAGATCCGCTGCTTCCTCGCTACGAACCTGCAGGCATACTCAACCTGATCGTCAAATCGGACCGTCGTTGTCTTTCGCGTCGAGCTGATAGCGCGGTGATTGCAACGCTTCGCTGACGCTCTTGCCCCGGTATGCGACCGACTGAATGAACGCCTGCGGCAGCCACCGCTGCGGCCAGCGCGCCCCGAACAACCGGCGGGTGACGGTGGGCCGCGCCACACCCGCCTCGTCTTCCGCAACCATGTCCAGCTTCGCAAGCGCCGCAGTTCGGTCGCCGCCGTCGACCGGCCCCACGAATCGATCCACCAGACGCCGGTCGAAATCGTCGAGGGAGGCGTCCTCGACGACCTGTCGGTCGAATCTGGCATCCAACTGACCGCGTTGCTCGAACAGCCGGACGAGAGCCTGTCCAAACCGGACCTTCCGGAAAAACTCCGCTGTCGTGTCAGACAACTTGTTCCTCCCCCCTCGGACATCACCCTGGCAAACCCGTCGCAGTGCTTGGCTGACGACATTTGGCGCCGTTCCATTGAGTTGCGGTATGCCGTCTCGCATCGTCAACCAGCCTCCCCATCGTCGTCACTTTCCGCCAAATCGTTCGACGTCAATGCATCCAACCGTGCCCTGACATCATCGGCCAGCAATGCCGCCGCGTTGGTGAAGGCCTCAAGGCGCTCCAAATGATCCGAAAGGCGTTCGCGTTCGAGCTCGCTCCCATCCGACTGCTCGTCCACATCCCGCCCGCCGGCAACAAACGACGTCAGCACGTGCACGAAGCCCGGGCCGGTTCCGGCCTTTTCCGCCGCCGCGACCCAGTCCTTCGATTCGTCCAATGCCGAGTGAGCGGCGTCAGCGAGCGTGTATCCGATGAGAATTCTTGCACTCGAGTCGATACCGTTGACGAACTCGAAAAGCGATAGCGTATGCGAACTCTCCTCAGTCTTATCGATGGACCGTCTGACGGATCGAAAGAACCGTGGCATTTCATTGTCCGGATCCAGGCTCTCCAAAGCCCGAACAATCGGCTCCAAGCTCTCGAAGGGCCGCCTCCCGTCAGGCAGCTCCGCTCGGTGTCCCCAAAGCTCCAGAATCGTCTCGAAACACTTCCTCTCCGCTGCTGCGCGTTCTTCCGGCGCAGCGTTCGAGGCAGCATCGATGAGTTCGGCGACATAGTGCGCCATCCACCGGCTCAGCGTGTCCACCGGCGGCTCCGCGCCGAGCTGGTCGACGAGCTTCCGGCCCAACGCCACAACCTGCTCACAGCGAGGCAACGCGTCCGTCTGCTGTGACGAGGTAGAGTCTGGTTCTCGTAGGTGGTTGTTCATCGTCGCCCTTTCGAGGCTCGTAGCGCCACCGACGGCGGTGTCGTTCTATTTGCACCTCGACGATCAAATCATATCCATACGTAGCCAGCAGGTCCGTCACGAAATCAATGGAAGCACGAAGCCTCTCGCCCCGCTCCGGACGATTGTCTTCGTCTCTCCGTTCCAACTCACCCCATACCTCAGACGACAAGACCTGTCTCCCGTCCTTGCAGCGCCATATACGCTTGTCGGCGTCGGTCCGCAGAGCCATCAACTCGACAACTTCCGCGGCCGGCATCGGCGGCGGGTGGCTTACGCCACCGGACCACTTGTCCTTTCCGTCGATCCTGCAATCGCCCTCGTGACACGCTATCCACCCCCTCAGCACGAACCCCGCCCGGTCGATCTGGTGCTCCGCGTCCGCGCTCGGAATCGAGTAAAAGTAGACGTTGTCCACCGTACTCAACGCCCTGAGCAGAGCCATCGACTTCCCCGGAGACACCAACGCACTCTGCACGCGAACCGTTTGTATTCGGCTCGAGTTAGCCGTGGTCCAATACCCCCACACGGTCAGAACGTCGTTCGTACCAAGTGCTTCTTCGAGATCTTTCGAAGTTATCACGTCATATTCCGGATCGTCCTCCTTCCGCTCCTGCCACGCCGGTCGTTGAAATGGCACGGGGTCGCGCCGGTCCGCAAGCCAGCGTCCGTCATTCCGTGTAACGTCGTGTCGGGAAAGCCACTCCGCGAATTCGTCGGATTCACCGGATTCCTTATCTCGATGTGTCGGTACCGTTGCGAGTAATTTTCCCGCCACAATCATCATCGCGTGATATGCGAAGTAGAAATCGTAGTCATCCGTATCGGGGTACGAACCGTGCGACGCGTGCGTCCGTTCCATGCCGTAGCGGTCTCGGCTATAGAGGCTGCGACGTCTGCGTTCATCGTCGCGCCACGTGCGACCGTCGGCCGAATGATGAAGTTCCCTGCGAATGACCTTCAGTGCTTCGGTCTCGACGCGGCTCTGCGCCAGTCCAAACACCCGGCCTAAAGGCTCATACCAGTATGGTCCTATATCCATGTAGAAATAGACACGGTCCTTGTCGTCACGCGCGTCGGGTTCCGTCGTATCGCGTGAAACCCGCTGGAAAGACCTGGATTCCACGACGGGCAGCCTCGTGACGTTGACATGCCGAAGTCGTCTATCGAGTTGATCACCCGAATCACCTGACGACAGGAACCCTTGCCTCAGCAGTGCGAGCGCGGTGCGCGCAGCGAACTGCCTGATCAAGATGTGAGGTTGGTCATTCAACGCCCAATCCACGAAGCGCTCAGCGAAGGGTGCGAGCGACGCGGCATAGTCGGTCGCCGCTCTCGCGCACGCGATCATCAGCCACTGGATTGCATGCAACCGGTAGAACGCCAGCCCGGCGTCGACGAACGGCCCGCCGGTACCCGACTCCGCGAAGACCAGCAGATGTCGAAGTACATCCGTTCGGCCGAGTGCGCACAGTCCCAGAACTGCGTGAGCGGCCTCCCAGCGAACCGCCGCGGGCGGTGCAGCTAAACCAGCGTAGACGTAGCCGGCGGTCGACTCCTCTACCGTGACAGGCGGTGCCAGAGCATCCGACCAGGGACCGTCACCGTCCGTGCTCTCCAATACCGGCTCGAAGAGTCCCAATCCGAACGTCAGAGCCTCGAGAGCCTCGTCCCCGTTGAGCTTCGACGCGAGTAGACCGACGAGCGAAAAGAGACGATCCGAATCGGCGATCTCCGCCGACTCGCCGACGCCATCGAGTACAACCTCGATGATGTCCTTTTCCGCCACGCCAGTTCGCTTGAAGGCGTCGTTGAACGGCGCAGGGTCCCAATAGCGCCGTTTCGAGACCTCCATGCAGAACCGCCGGCAAACGGTCTTGACGGCGCATTCGAGACTCCTCCGAACCGCGGGACGTTGGCGCCAGCCCTCGGGGATCTGTCCGAAGAGCTCCGAATAACAGTACCGACTGAAGACAGGGGCGTGGCTGGCCGCGATGATGAAATCGGGTTCGGCACCCGCGGGAACGCGTCGAATCGCCTCCGCAAAAAACTGCTCGTGCTGGAAGGGCGGCGGTGTGCCCTTGAACGCCGCATAGGCGGCGGCAATGCCGTCGGCGGTAGTCAGGTCGTGTTCGACAAAGACCTCGTCCCAGTTCCGTGTCCCGGAATCATCTAGTCGTTCCATATCGACGGAAAGGGTCTGGCTGGCGGTACGTTCCTCCTGTTGCGCGAATGCAACGTAAGCGTCAAGATCAGGTACGGACAGCCCGTGTGTGCCGACCACGTCCCGCAGTCGCGTCCAGGTCGACGCACCCAACGGACGGCATTTCGCGTAGCGGAACAGCAGCGCCTTGACGGCCTCTTTTTCCTGCGTGCTCTCGCATTTCTTCAACGCGGCGTCGAGCAGCTTGGCGTGCTTCCACCGTCCTCCGAAACCGATCAACGGCAACGCATCGCGCGGATCCACGTAACCGCGCTCGGTCAGCGCCTCCACGACGGCCGGCAGGATCTCTTCGGTCCGTCCGAAACCGCGGTCACGCCAGCGACTGAGAATCGCAAGAGAAGAGCGTGGGCAGAGAAACGACAGCGCACGAACGGTCGTACCCCAGTCGAAGTGTTCGTCCACATAGTCGTACGTCAACTCTGCGCAGCGAGCGAAACGGTACGCGACGGCAGGTACGGGTTGGTCCGGCCGCCCGGCACGCTCCGCGAGATCGAGCATCGCCTCCCAGCGTGGCACGTTCTCGTCGCCGATCCTGCTCGCGACAGCCACCGCTTCATCGAAATATGCCTTGGCATCGGCGGTACTGTCCGCCAGCACGGCGCGGGCGGTTTCGATATAGCTCCTTGACTTCTCCTCTGCGTCCATCCGCTCGTCTTTGATCAGGCGAAAAGCCTGCGCGGCAAGCTCGAGTGCGAAGGCCCTTGTCTCCTTTCGTCGAACGCCAAGCCTTGCCATCTGGTTCAGCGCGGGCGTAAAGAGCGGCTTACTCAGGTTGCCGAGCCACGATGCCAACCTGTTGATCGCCTCTGCGTCGATGGCGTCCATGTGGTTGAGGATATCGAACCAGATCAGCGCGACCTCTCCAGCGACATGGCGGTCGTCACCACGGTAGGATCCGATCGCCGATTTCGATGCGTCACACGCCTGCGCAAGGTGGTCGGGCAACTCTTGCTTTGTGACCTCTCCAATGGAAACCGCCGCCCAGAGACGGCACCACGTCAGCAGAGCGCCGACATCCCGTTTGAACTCTTCTGCTTCCCGGGACGAGCAATGAGATGGTTCGTTCTCGATCTCCGCCTTCAGTTCCGGATGAGCGAGATCGATGAGTTCAAGAGTCTCACCTGTCAGCACCGCCCGCAGGCTGTATGCTCGCAACAGACCAACCGGGGCGCGCGAATAGCGAAACGTCAAGCCCCGCGGTGGTGTCGATGGCAGGCACCGTGTCAGCAACGCGGCAGCCTCGCTGGAAGAGCAAACTGACCGCTTCAACGCCGCCTCAACGAGTGCAACAATGGCTACCAGAATTCCGCGCTGATCCTCGACGCTCGGACTTGTCGCCCTCATTCTTCTGCGCGCGACACGCCGAAAGGTTCTCTGAACGACCTCCTCAGATGCCGTCTCCTGAATTTCGCGAAGCTGCGTGATGACCGCAAGAGCCAGGCGAAAGTTCTCTCCCGCAGCGTCAGCAAGGGCCCTCGTGTCGTCGATGCGGCCGTGGTCGATGAGGCGCTCGGCCACCATGCGACCCGCGGTGAAGGAGATTCGACGCGGCTTCCACGCGCCGATGGCGTGCACCGCCGCGCCGGGCCCGTGAACGTTCAGTTGCGCGGTTACCAGTTCCGCGATATCGGCTTCAGAAACCCGCTCCTTCTCCCGCTCGTCGGCAGCCAAACTACTCCAACTCTTCAGCCACTCGTCCGCCATCCGAAGTCGACTGCGCGCGTCGGCGGCGAATTCCCGGCGGCCGGACAAAAGACCAGCCTCGTAGACGTGATGTGAACCGCGCCACCCTGAACCGAATATCCTGCGCGACACCATCTCCTGAACACGGTCGGGTTCGAGAAAGAGCGCAGCGATGTCCGTGTTGGCCTGAATCAACTTGCGCCGGCGGCCGTCGCCAGCGGTCTGTTCGCCGGCCTTGAGTGCAAGCTTGGCAGCGTCGACATGGCGCCGGGAACGAAGACCGGCTTTCAGGGCAAACTGAGCACGTCGAACTTCGACGTCGCGCTTCTCGATCGTACTGGTTTCCGGAAGGGCGGCCGAGTTGAGAGCCAGCTCGACCAGCTCCGGAAACTGTCCAGCTTCCAGCATGAGCTGCGGCAACGTCGCCGCGACATAGGCGCTGCCAGCGGCGAGTGGTAGCAGACCATGTATGAATTCACGCATTTCGTCCGGCTGCGGCCTGAACCGCTCGCGGAACCACGTCTCGACCGGCTCGTCAAGAAACTGAACCGCGCTATCCGTTAGAAGCAGCGGTCGTCCGATGTCCAGAACAAAGCTCTGTACCGCCGCTTCGGAGACATCAGACACGTCGGCAAGTACGGATATGGGAACCAGCGGTCGAAGCAGGGCGAGCCCCATGCATACGCGCTCGATTTGCCGTACTTCGACGTCACTCGCGCCATCTCGAAGCTCCGCGACGGCGTCATACAGCAGCCGTTCAATCGTGTCGTCCACGGTCGTCGGGTGCGGACCGAGACCGCGAAGCGTGTCCCGTAGCGACCGGCTACGCTCCGCTGCCTGGGAAAGTGCAAGGGCCTGAACGCGCGGGTTCCGGGAGCTAAGACGATGGAATTCCTCGACGTCATGGCCAGACGCGTCAGGAAAACTCTGACGAAGATGGGCTGCGGTCTCTGTTCTGGTGAAGGCACCCAGCTCCAACCGCAACGCGCCAAGTGGAGGATTCAAGAGATTCTGTCTATGGCTACGACACAGAACTACGAGCCGAACGCCTTCCGGCAGCGCCTCCCGGAGCAGATCGCGTGCGAACGACCGCGACTGGCCGTTTTCCTCGGCCGCCTGTTGTGCGTTGTCGGCGGCATCGACCACGATGCAGAGCACCGCGCGGGGGTTGGCGCCGCGAATCAACGTGATGGCTTGTTGGAGACGAAACAGGAAAGCGCGAACGTAGGCTGTGGCTTCTGCGTGAACGGTGGGTACAAGCGGACGGCAAAGCGCCATTGCGGCGAGTTCATTGGCAATCTGGACGAGCGCATCCTGATGACGATGCCGAAAACCCGATACGTTGCGGTGCAGGCCGTTGCCGTAGCAGTCGTAGAGGATCGAAACGGAACCGGCTGGCAGGCCAGCTTGAATTCGCGTCGCGAATACCGACTTTCCGACGCCCGCCAAGGCGTGGACGACGACGGGCCGTCCTTCCGCCTGGACGATTCCCTGAACCAGATCCGCTTCCTGCTCCCGGATGATCACATTATCTGGGTGCGTTACCAGGCATGGAGCCGGGTATAGACCTTTCTCATCTGCCTTCAGTGCGCGTAGTACGTCAGTCTTCTCAATGAGCGGATTCTGTTCGGATTCGGGAAGCCCTTTCCGCGTGACGAGCTCCTTGAGTTGCTTCGGCGCTTCGTCGTCCGGACCCGGAAGACACTTGCTTGTCTCCTGAAACAGGATGTTACGTTGATCCCAAGAGTCGTCCTGCCCGCCTTCAAAGCGAAGAAGGCGACAGAATGCCGAGAGTTCGGCGCCTGCAAGACCTGTAAAGCGTTCGAGCTTCTCGAGTTCGACTGGATGACGTGACCCGGCGCTGTGCGCGGCATCTTCCACGGCTTGCGCAATTGTCGGGCTGATGGGGCGGTTCGTCACAAACCCGAACTCGAAGCGACTCATCACGTCTTCGACGCTGAATTCTTGCAGGAGGCTCTTGTACTTCGTGGAGAACCCTTTCAACGTTTTCTCAAGGCCGCTCGCTGTCCACGCTTCCCGAGTGCGGCGCGAGGAGTGCTTGAGTTGCAGGTAGCGGATGCGCCGTGCGCGCGTCCGGTCCGTGTAGCCGTAGTACTCGGCGACGTCGATCACGGTATCCCCAGCCGGGTCCGCTGATTCTGGAGACGTTTCGTCTGGAGAAACCCCTTCAATGCTGACGCCGACGAGGCCTTGCTCCGGGGAAAGCAGAAGCAGGCAACGTCGTGCCGCCCACAGATAGTGGAACTGGTCACCGTCACGGCTGGGTCGGACCAGACTCGCCCCTCGTGCCCTGTCCGGACGCGTTTCGGACTGGTTCACGCTCGCGACCTCCGGCTCAAGGAGAACTTTACTGGACGCCCGGATACACGCTCGACTTCCCCGTCCTGTTCAGCTCGTTCGAGCCACTTGCGGGCCTGACCGGGAACGAGATCCAAAGTCTCCTCGACTTCGCGCGGCCGCTTCGATCCAGCCTCCAGAAGCACACGCAAACGCCGCCGGAACTCCGCGTAGAGCAGGTCGCCCGGACGGTTGCCGGATTTGGGCGTGTTGTCTGCGGCGACAGGCTCATCACTCAGGGAACTCGTGGAGCCTGTGCCTGGAAGGGGCCGTTGCTGCGAAGCCGCCCCGGCGGCCGCCCGATGGGAACCGGCGGCACGCTTCAGTTCCGCGACTCTGGTTACGTACAACGTCTGACCCTCGGATGTCGTCAACCGCCATGCGCGGACTGTGATCGACTTCGAGAGCGGATTTGGAGCTGGTAGCGCGGTCGCCTGGACTCGCGTCGATTCGCCGAGAGCGACTTCATGCTCCCCGTTTCGCGCGAGGTCCGTCAGGATGGACTGTGGGGCCGAGGGTGTCTCCACCGGCCGCTGCTCGGCGCCTGTGGGTCCCTGCATTACCCGTCCGGCAATGTACCGCAAGTACGCAGCGTCCTGCACATCACGCCACGGCGCCGGCAACCACTCATCGCCGGCGAGACACCCGAGGAGTCCCCCGGTCATAGCCGCGAGCGTGTCCGTGTCGGCGCCGCGCTCGAAGGCTGCCCGGAGTACGCCCTGGGCCGGCTGCGCCGCATGTCTCGCCGCGAGATACGCCGCCGAAGCAGCGGTGACAGTGCCCGCGCCCTTGAAGCGTCCGAAGCATCCGAGGTCGTCGAGCACCGCGCGATCGTCGGCCAAGGCGCCCGCCCGGATTCCGTTGCGGGCCTGTTCCAGCAATTGCCGCATTTCGTCGACGGTGCGCTGCCAGAGACGCTCGTAAGGTTCGTCGAGCACGCGAGCCGCAGCGGCGGACCAAGCCTCGCCGCCGCGCTCCATGTCGGGAAACGCGCCCCATCCACGATGTTCATCAATCAGCAGATCCAGCAGTTCTCCGAAGCCGAGCGTCCGGTTGCGGCGCGCCAGCGACCACGCTGCGTACGCGCAGGCGGTTGCGCCGACCAGCGCCCGTGGATGGCCGTGCGTCGCCGCCCCGTCGCGGACGACGTCATGCATCAGGACCGCCGGATCGTCCTGACCCGCGAGAAACAGGGCGTGCGGCAGCACCCGCATGGCCACCCCGTTGCCGCCCGCGTCGAAATACCGGCGGACAGCATCCGTCTTACCGGACTGCCACGGCGGGCTGCCGGCGAGCCAAGCCTGCGCCGCCCGCTTCGTCGCGCCGCCGCCGCCGCGTTCGTAGATCGTCCAGCGCGGCAGCTCCACCCGCATGAACGCCTTCCACCACTCAGCGCCGTGATTCGTCCGACTGCGGGCCACGGCGAGCGTGAGCTGTGTGTCGTCGCTGTACTCTCCCGCCCCGATTGTCTCTTCGTAGGGGCGGTACCGCCCGCCGCTCCGCCGGGTCCACGACCGAAACTCGATCCGCGGCGACGCACCGCCGGCACTGCTCCGCACGTTGCGCCGCATCTCCTGCGGCCAGCCCAGCGCGTCTCCCGCGGCGAGCGCCAGAAACGCGCCCTCGGCCTTGGCCAGCGGGACGACCGGGGCGGGCGCCCGGCCCGTGCTGCCATCAGGCATGTGCGCCTCCTTCGTTGTACTCGCGTTCGGACGGTGTCCTCCCGCTACGCAGTTCCCGACTCAGCGTGTACGGTTCGAAGAACTCAGGCACGATCACCATCCGAGGAACGGACAGGCCCTGCAGCTTCAGTCTCGACGCCTCTCGCGTCGCCTGAGCGTCGTCCCGCACGACGACACCCTGGACATCGCGACGGCTGATCCGGTCCGGAATCAGGACTTCAGCCTGTTCATCGGTCGGTAGGAAGTCGAGGTGCTGCAGTTCGCGCCGGTAGACATCGAATCCCTCTACTACACCGGCGAACAACGATTCGAACGCCGTGACGCCTTCCTGGACGAGTCGCCCATGCCCGGCTGCCGCGTTTCGCGGACAGAACTTCGTACCCGCCTGCCACAGGTACCGAGCGTCGATCAGCAGGACGACCCAATCCGGAAACAACCTCTCGTTCTCGCGCGCCCGCCGGAAGTACCACGCGTTGGGATATTGAATCGAGCAGCACACATGGCCCGTGTAGCCGTCCAGACGTGCCTTGTCGGTCGGGTTGAAGATCGCGGCCTCGTCACCCTTGAGGTGCCGAGAGGCAAGAATTCCCCGGGTATCGCTCGCGATGTGCGCGAGATTCCGGGACGGCGTGAAGTGGCACAGCCGCGTGATGCCCCGCCGGTTGGCGCGTTCCCGGATTCCGTTCATGACTGATACAACCCCGCCGTTCTCGGCAGCAGCTCCGTCGGCTGCCCCGTGTGCGTCAACACCAGTGTCGATCGGGCGCGCGTGATCCCGACGTACAGGAGGTGGGAATCGCGGACCGCGGCTTCCTCCCGGCCCAGAATCTTCACGTCCTGCGGATTCGGCCAGCGCTCAGCGGACAGGAACGGCATGAACACCGTGTCGAACTCCAGCCCCTTTGATGCATGATACGTGCCGTAGAACAGCCCCGGTCCCGTCGGCCAGCCGGCGAGTTCACGGTGCAGCCGCGTTGCTCCTTGCGGAAGGTACCCCCGGGTTTCCGCCTCCTGCTCGCGGGTCCGAAACAGAACGGCGACGGTTCCCGTGCGCGCAAGATCGGTCGCCCGCGAGACCACAAGCTCGCGTTCCGCCGACTCGCTCGGCTGATGAGCCAAAACGGGAAGCGGACCGTCGGCAGCGGGCGCGGTCGGCTCGACCAGATCGGGATCGTCCCGAAAGTGCGGCATCGCCGCCAGCGCCAGGGCGAGTCGGGCGATCTGCTTCGTGTTGCGGTAGTTCTCCTGGAAGCGCCAGATGCGGCGGGTGCTCAGTCCGGCGTTTCGCCACGACATCCGGTGTCCATAAATCTGCTGCGCGATGTCTCCGAAAAAAGTGAGGCTGCCGTTGCCGGGAATAGCGGCAGCCAGCGACCGCAGCATTTCCGGCGAAAAATCCTGCCCCTCGTCGATGACGACGTGGCGATAGAAGCGGTTTCCCTCATCGCCGCCGAATTCGCGTCGCACGGCGCTGGCCAGATCGTCCCAGTCGTACAGCTTTCCCGCTTGCGCACGCTGCTCCAGGTACCGCTCGTAGAGATCGAATACAGCAGCCCGCTCGGCCTTCCTGACTCTCGTGGAACAACCTGTACGCTCCGTGTCGACGTAGTCCTGCTCGCTACCGATGCCGTGCCGCTGGATCCATTGGAACTCTTCGTCGAAGAACTCTTTTGGGCGGTCTAACGTCGCGCTTCTCGCGCCGGAGCTCCGTGCCGCTTTCACCGCGGCTGCGACGAATCCCAGTCGTTCGTTCGGCCCGCAAATGCTGCCCCAAGGGAGTTTGTTCCTGGAGCTGAGGTATCCGCGAGCGAAATGGTGGTAGTTTCGAACGTCAACCGGCTGCCGGAGCGCGCCCGCAAGATGTGTCATGTAGGTGACCAAGCATCGATTGAAGGTCACCAGCAGCGTGCGACCGCCGTGATGGGTGGAAGGATCGCACAGATACAGGGATCGAAGGATGGCGAGCGTGGTCTTCCCGCTGCCCGCGGTGCCGAGCACGACGGTATGCCCGTGAGCGGGGAGATAGAGAACCTCCCGCTGCCGTCCAACTGGTCTCGGCAGTGACGCGACGGTCATGGGCCGACCTCAAACCGGTTTCGGGCTCGCGCCGCTCGCTTGAATGTCGTCGTGTAGTGCAGATCGTTCCAGCGATTGCCGTCGAAGTCAGGACCGCCCAGAAAATTCGTGCGCTCGGTCAGTGTGCCGCCACCGCGGCAGCCCCAGAACCAGGGATAGTCGTCCCGTGGGCGCAGTTCCCGCTTTTCGTCACCGTCAGCCTCGTGATCGTCGTCGAGCCACGGCGGCTTCCAACGCTTGCGCGGGTTCAGCGCTTCCTTGCCGCGGTCCTTGCCCCACGCGATCTTCGGCTTGACACGCAGGATCCCGGCGCCCGCGCGACCGCCCTTGGCAAGCTCGGCCGACATGAACGGACGGATGTTGATCCGAACACCGTCGTTGATATCCGGCTCCCAGCCGATTGGCTGCTGATCGAGCGGCTTCCAGCGAACGAAAATGTCGTACGGAGGTTCGCCGGCGATGATCGTCGCGAGCTGGTTCTGAAGATCCTGCGCGGCCGCGAGTCGCCCGTCGGCCCCGTCGATTCCCTGGTCCCGGTCTGCGCCTTGACGAGCGATCCAGGTCCCGAGATGGCTGTACGTCAACGCTTCGAGCGTGCGGCGGCCCACGCCGTCCGAACCCGAGAGGCGGTGGTAGTTGAGCAGTGCATGGAAACCGTCGCGGCGGCCGTCCCAGATGTGCCAGACGAAGGGACGCTGAAGAAAGTGCTGGCAGTGTTCCCCGAAGAAGCGGTCGCGCAGCCACGCTTCGATGGAATCGACGGGCTCGGATCTTGCGGCCGCGGCGACCAGCAGTCGCCGTTCGGTCTCCGGCGACCAGTCGGCGCCGTACGCGGCGACCAGCAGTTGGCGCAGACGGTCGGCCGCTGCGAACTCGCCGCCAACCGAGGATAGACAGACGATGCCGTCGGTGTCGGCGAACTCGGCAAGGTCCTTGCACTGCGCTACGCAGTCCCGTGCTTCAGCCGCCAACCGAAGCTCGGGATCCTGCTCGGCGGGCCAGCGATACCCGAGCAGCCGCGCGACTGCGACCTGAAGAACGGTCGCATCGATCCGCCGTGGCCCGTGGACTATCCGCTTGGTGTTTTCGTCCCATTCGACACCGCCGCACGGGTGGCCGTGAAAGACCCACTGCGTTGGATCGTTGGAATGCGGTTCGGGAAGGTCATTTGGGTATCTCTCGCGTGCGGTTCGAATCCAGTGTTCAGGATCAAAGGCTACGCGCACGACGGTTCCCTCAGCAATACTGAGCTTGGTGTTGATTTTCCGTATCGACTTTGCGAATTCACCAGACTGAAAGAAGCACCACAAAGCAGCCCTGTGTTCTTCAGCCTTCGGCACGACGGGTGTGATGTTGCTGTCAAAGATCTCTCCAGTGTAAAGTGTCGCCGGGGTCAATCCCATGAGCTTTACGACGATGCCGGCGTGTCCCCAACTCTGCATTCCCTGTAGCCGAGCCATGCCGGCACCGCGTGTGGACCAATCGATGATCCCTTTTCTTCCGCCGTAGTGCCCCGTGTCTTCAACCGTACCCTGAACTAAACGCCACCTGTCGCCCAAGCATTGAACTTCCCAAGCCGCCTTGCGCCACCTTTCGTCGTCGCCCGTCTTGATCCCTTGAGTGGAAAAGGCGATTCTCGCGAGTAGCTCCGTGGAAACGAGCTCGGCCGTGACTACAGATGCCGGGTTCCTGAGTTGCTGACGTTGCAATGTCAAGCGAATCTCGGGCGATGAGCCGTCGCCGCACGTTGATTGCCCGCTTAGCCTGCGTTTGTCACCCCGCAGCAGCGCTGCCTTCTCATCCGCCTTAATTGATTTCTGCTCCAAGGTAGCGGAAACGTCGACGCCGGACATCAACCACTCCCGGACCGGCTTCTCCGCGGACAACACGTTCAACGCCACATTCACCACATGCCCGCCAATCGTCTCGAACGCGCCCGGCCCCAGCCGCGCGACCAGGTTCCACGTCCGCTGCTTCAGCAGCTTCTGGCGGAGCTTCTTGTAGCTCGTCAGGAACAGCCAGTTCTGCGGCGTCACGAGCGCCTGCACGCCATGCTCGTCGAGCCAGCCGAAGATGCGTGAGACGAAGAGCGTGGCCAGATCGGCTTTCGCCTCCGGGTGCCGGTCCTGGGCGAACTGCTTCAGTTCGTCGCTCTGCTTGCCGCGGGCGAGGTATGGCACGTTGGTGATGACCAAGTGATAGCGGCCGGCCAGCAGCTCCGCGGCGCGCGCCATCCCCTGGGCAGCCACGGCACGCTCGGTC
>WTGR01000926.1 GCA_011523485.1 Acidobacteriota bacterium | reverse complement strand
CAGCAGCAGGCGAGCATGTTCCAGCGGGGCATGCAGGAGAACCCGAACGCGGGGGCGGAGTTCGGCGAGCGCATGCGGAGCCGGCCGCCGAGCCCGGACGACACCTTCGAGCTGGCGGCCCTGCGCCGGCTGGCCTATCAGCGGCTCTACCCGGAGTCGATCGTGAACTTCTACAAGGCCAACTGGCCGCCGCGTCCGTTCACGATGGAGACCGAGGGCTTCGGCTTCCGCATCGGCGAGTTCCCGCCGGTCCAGGCTCCGACGCTGCTGATCTACGGCAGGGACAGCGGCCCCTTCAAGCCGGAGACGCTCGACGGGATCTGGCGCTGGGTAGACGGTCCGCTGACCCTGCGCGTCCTGCCGGGGGTGGGGCACGGACCGCATACGCAGGTGCCGGAGATCGTGACGCCGGCGATTCTGGCATGGCTCGACGAAGAGTAGATCCCGTCCGATCCCGGACGCACGGGTACCGCGTCGTCCTCCGGTCCGAGGGCCTCGGACCTCGACCGGCCGAATGCCGAACCGCCGGCCATCCGGCAACCTCGCGCCGGCGGCGGTCTCCGGCGTCCCGCGTCTCCTGGTAGGCTGGAGAGGCCAGCCCGCCGGGAGTCGACGCAGCATGTCCCGTTCGTCCTTCCGCTTCTCCACGACGGTGCTCGTGTGTGTGCTCGCCCTTCCGGCGGCGGCTCAGGCGCCGCCGGACGAGGCCTGGCGCTCGATCGACACCGAGCACTTCCGCATCACCTTTCCCGCGCAACTGGAGGAGCAGGGTCGGCGGGTGGGCGAGCTGGCCGAGCGGGCCTACCGCGAGCTCACGGCGCAATTCCGCGAGGGTCCGTCCGGGCGGATCGACGTCGTGCTGACCGACCACGTCGACGTCTCCAACGGCTATGCGCGGATCTGGCCGTCGAACCGGATCGTGCTCTACGCGCGTCCGCCGGCCGACCACCTCGCGCTGGCCTACTTCGACGACTGGCTCGAGCTGCTGGTCACGCACGAGCTGGCGCACATCTTCCACCTCGACTACGGCGGGACGCTGGGCAGGATCTTCCGCACGCTGTTCGGGCGCGCGCAGACGTCCCTCACCTTTCCCGGCGTCGTCGTGCCCGGCTGGGTAGCCGAGGGACTGGCGACCTGGTACGAGTCGGCGCTGACCGGCGCCGGCAGAGTGCACGGGACGTTTCACGAGATGGTGCTGCGGACGGCGGCGCTGGAGGGGCGGTTCGAGAATATCGGACAGGCAAGCGGCAACTCGCGGCAGTGGCCGGGCGGCACCCGCCGGTACGCCTACGGGTCGCTCTTCTTCGACTACCTGCTCGACAAGCACGGCCGCGAGAGCATGGCGGCGTTCGTCGAGGCGGTCGTGCGCCCGGCGACGCAACTGTCGCTGTCGTGGTTGAACGCGGCCGGCCGGCGCGCCTTCGGCGCGTCGCTGTCGAGCGAATGGGCCGCCTGGACGGACGAGATGCGGGCGCGCCTGAACCGCCTCGATGGCGAGCTCGCGGCGTTCGGCCCGATCACCGAGCCGGAAGCGTTGACCCGCAACGCCCGCTACGGACTGCACCCGATGAGGTCGCCGGACGGCGGCGCCCTGATCTACGTTCGGTCCGATGGACGGTCGTATCCGCGGCTGGTGGTCATGCCGCCCGACGGCGGCGATCCGACCACCGTGACGCGGATCAACAACCGCGCGCCGTTCGACGTCCTGCCGTCCGGGGGGATCGTCTTCGCGCAACGCGACTACACGGACCGCTACCGGGTGTTCAGCGACGTGCACGTCGCGACCGTCGACGGGGCGGTGCGCCGCGTGACCCGAGGCGCGCGGCTGACGGCGCCGTCCGCCGGCCCCGACGGGACGTGGGCCGTTGCCGTGACGGAGGGCGAGGGAACGAACGGCCTGGCCCGGGTCGACCTCCTGGACGGGTCGATCCGGACGCTGGCGACCCCGGAGGCCGGCACGTACTGGGCCTACCCCGCGGTCTCGCCCGACGGGCGCCGGATCGCCGCGAGCCGCTGGACAGAGCGGCGGCACGACGTGGTCGTCCTCGATGCGGACGGGCGCGTGACGCACGAGGTGACCCGCGACCGGGCCCTGGACCTGGCGCCGAAATGGAGCGCGGACGGCCGCTATCTGGTCTGGTCGTCGGATCGGAGCGGCATCCTGAACATCCTGGGCGCGGAGGTCGATCCGCTCACCGGCGCCCCCGGTCCGCCCGTCATGCTGACGAACGTGCGGACGGGGGCGGCGTTTCCGAGCGTCGACCCCGCCGGCGAGTGGCTGTACTTCTCCGGCTACCACGTCGACGGCTGGGAGGTGGAGCGGGTCCGGTTCGCCCCCGATGCCGCCCCACCCGCCCCCGCTCCGGCGGCCCGCTTCGACGAACACGCGGAAGAAACTGCTTCCGACAGCACATCGGAGGGCGCTGCCACGAGACTCGCCGCAGGGGGAGGTTCCGCCGATGTCGGCGCCGGTCCCGTTGCCGCCACCGGCTCACAGGCCGGAACCGGGGTGCCGGACGCCGCCGACGTTGCTGGTGAGG
Source organism: Acidobacteriota bacterium (assembly GCA_011523485.1). The sequence continues at coordinate 972 of WTGR01000926.1, read as the reverse complement.
CGTCGCACAACCAGGGGAGTCCGGCCCGCGACTACTCGCCGTTCTCGACCCTGTATCCGCGGTACTGGTTCCCCGTGATCCGCGAGCCGGTCGCAACCGCGAAGACCACCGTGGGGGACGTCGAGGTGCCGCGCACGGAGCTTCTCGGCTACGCGCTCGGCGGACGGACGTCGGGCATCGACCTCGTCGGCAGGCATTCCTACGAGGCCGGGGCGCAGGTCTTCACGTCGGGCGGCCGGGGCGAGGGCGACGTTTCGTACGAGTATCGAGGCCTGGGAAATCCGACCATCGGCGTGACCGCCTCGCAGACGTGGGACGACGACGGGGTGCGGGTACGAGGCCCGGAGGCGGGAGCGGCGGGCGCGCCGGAGGCGTTCTTCGTCCTGGAGCGGGAGCGGCGCCTGGCCACGTCGGTGCGGGTGCGGAGACCCGGCGTGCGCCTGTCGACGTCGCTGCGGCTGTCGGCCGGGCTGGTCCGCAGCGACCGGGAGGTGCTGGACGATGCCCTGCGGCCGACGGACGGCTTCCGCCTCATCCGGCCCGGCAGCCTCCTGAGCGAGTACGCGGTCTCGTTCAGCGTCTCGAGCGCGCGGTCGCATGCCTTCCAGATGGGCAACGCACGCGGCGCGGCGCTGTACCTGCGCGCACGGACCCGCGACGACGTGGATGTTCCGGGCGGGCTCGCAGGGCGCGACGCCGTCGATCTGTCCGTCGACGATCTCATCGGGCGGGTGCGGGCCTACATTCCGTTGCCGGGACCCGGATTCGCGGCGCCGGTGCTCGCGGTGCGCGCGAGCGGCGGGACGGCGCGGGGGCCGGGCGCGCAGACCGGGTACTTCGGGGTGGGCGGCGCGTCGGGCGACGGCGTGTCGCTGCCGGGCGCTCCCACGCTGGTGGGCGGCTCGGTCTTCCTGCCGGTCCGGGGCTACGAGACATCCACGCAATCGGGCCGCACCGCATGGTCCGCCGGAC
>WTGR01000171.1:1289-3515 GCA_011523485.1 Acidobacteriota bacterium | reverse complement strand
TGTTCGCGCGGTACGGCGTGCGCGAGTACTGGATCGTCGATCCCGTCCTGGAACAGATCGAAGTCCACACGCTCGAAGACGGCGCCTACCGGCGGGCGCAGGTCGCGTCCGGTGGCGGCATCGTGCGGTCCGTTCTCCTGCCGGATCTGACGTTCGAGACCGCGCGCGCCTTCGTCCGCTGAGGGCGACGTTTTCTGTTTCCGGCCCGCGACCGGGCGCGGTATCATTGCGGCTGAGGCTAGCCTCGTTCCGCGTGGCGCCCCGTGAAGACGCCTATCTACCTCGACTACGCCGCAACCACCCCGACCGATCCTGCCGTTGTCGCCGTCATGACCGGTTGTCTTGGGCCGGACGGCGTATTCGGCAACCCCGCGTCGCGGTCCCACAGCTTCGGGCGGGACGCCGAAGAGGCGGTCGAGCAGGCGCACGTCCACATCGCCGAGCTCATCAACGCCGATCCGCGCGAGATCATCTGGACCTCCGGGGCCACCGAGTCGGACAACCTCGCAATCAAGGGCGCCGTCGCCGCATACGCCGACCGGGGCGCCCACGTCGTCACCTCGGCCATCGAGCACAAGGCCGTCCTCGATTCCTGCCGGCATCTCGAACGCAACGGGTTCGAGGTCACGCGTATCGAGCCGGGACCTGACGGTCTGATCACGCCGCCGCTCGTGGAGGCGGCGCTCCGCGACGACACGACCCTCCTACCGTTGATGCACGTCAACAAAGAGATCGGGACGATCACCGACATCGAGTCGATTGGCCGGCTGGCCCGCCGCCGCAGATCCGCGGCGGCGGGCACGAACGCGCCTGCGCTCGGGCACTCTGCCGGCGCATCAGATCGCCGGCATGGGCGAAGCAGCGGGCCTGATCGCAAAACGGCGGAACCAGTACACGGCCCACACCCGCAACCTGGAGAGACGTTTCCTCGACCGGCTGCAGGACATCGAGCAGGTTGCCGTCAACGGCGACCGCGCGCATCGCGTTGCCGGGATAGTCAACCTGCGTTTCGCCGGCGTGGAAAGCGAATCGCCGGTGGTGGCGCTTCCGGACGTCGCTATCGCGACGGGCTCGGCCTGCATGTCGGCGCGGGTCGAGCCGTCCTACGTGCTGCGCGCGCTCGGCCTGGACGTCTCTTGCTTTGGAATGGGAGGGATTCTCCAACCATGACGATACCAGATGCTGCAAGAAAAGTGTTGTTGGAAGCTGGTAAGCCGCTTTCGATAAACGACATATATGATCGTATAGTAGGGCTTCAGCTCTACGACTTCAAGGCCCGAGACCCGAGAAGTGTGCTCAAATCGGCGATACGTTCACGTGCCGACAACATTAACAATCCGTCGAGCAAGAGTACCCGTCTTTTTCGACTCGTTGACGGGGCAAAGTTCTTGGCGCTAGCTTCGCCCATTGACGCAGGGTACTCGGGTTCAGCGGTGGAGAGATCGGAGCATAGGGCAGAGGCGCAAGTCGAGAGAGTGAACTACGCCACGTTGAAGGAGCAGGTTGATGCGTACAATGCGGGGTGCCGCGAGGACTTGCTGGAGTTCCTACAGAAGTTGAACTGGGAAGACTTCGAGCGCTTTGCCTCGCAGCTATTGCGTGTTTACGGCTTTGAAGATGTCGAAGTTACGCGACCAAGTAATGACGGTGGAATCGATGGGCACGGACGACTGAAGGTTGGACTGGCGCACATGAATGTGGCGTTTCAATGCAAGCGCTGGACGGCGAAGGCAATCGGCCGCGGCAAGGTTGATGAGTTTAGAGGGACGATTCAGGGTGAGTATGAGCAGGGCGTACTTTTTACAACCTCCACTTTCTCCGCAGGCGCGAAAGGCGTGTCGATAAAGAAGGGTGCCGTGCCGGTAGTGTTGATAGACGGCCACGAAATTGTGGATTTGATGATCGACAAGGAGTTTGGCATTCAGCGCGATGTGCTATCAATCTACTCCAGCGCGCCGGACTTGATTCTGGGAGCTGACGGGTGATGCCCATATCATCAGGGCAGCACGGTTGTAGCAAACGTAGAGGTAGAAGCCGCCGCGGGGTCAGTCGGCAGGGTCGGCGCCCTTGATGGCGTCGATGATCAGCGCGCGCAGCTCGCGGATATCTTCCTGCAGGTCGTCGATGCGGGAGTTGACGTTGGCGTTGACGTCGTCGATGCGGGAGTTGACGTCGTCGATGCGGGAGTTGACGTTGGCGTTGACGTCGTCGATGCGGGAGTTGACG
>WTGR01000171.1:0-1189 GCA_011523485.1 Acidobacteriota bacterium | reverse complement strand
TCGTCGATGCGGGAGTTGACGTTGGCATTCTGCTGGATCATCAGGCCCGCCAGCATCAACAGCAGGGTGGCGAGTCCGATCCCGGTGCCGACGATACTCCTGATGATCGCCTTCGTATCGCTGGCCGCGCCGGGGGCCGGCGCCTCGGACACCTTGGTGTCGCTCACGTCCATAGCGTAGCACCGTTCTCCGTTCCGGGCCCCCGGCGCCGCCTCACCGCCGTTCCAGCACCTCCAGCATCTGCGTCGCGCAGAACACGCGGTTGCGTTGCGCGTCGCCCGTCGGGGAGACGATTCCCGCGGCCTGCAGCCGTTCGATCGCTCTGGCGGCGGTGGTGAAGGCGATGCCGCGGCGGCGGGCGATTCCGGTAGTGGTCCAGAACGGGTTTTCACGGAACAGCTCCAGCACGGTCTCGGGCGCCCGCGATTTCCCCGTGGCCAGTTGCGTCCGCCAACGGAGCATCAGCCGGTCGATGGTCCGAATCCGCCTCGCGGCGTCTTCGGCTTCGCGGGCGACCCCGTGCAGGAAGTAGATCAGCCATTCGTGCCATTCGCCGGCCGCAGTCGTGCCGAGCAGCCGTGCGTAGTACTCCGGCCGCGTCGCCTCGAACCACGCGCTCAGGTACAGCAACGGCGCCTTCAGCACGTCCCGCTCGACGAGCAGGAGCGTCGTCACCAGGCGACCGACGCGGCCGTTGCCGTCGCGGAAGGGATGGATGGCTTCGAACTGGGCGTGCGCCAGTCCGGCGTGGATCAGCGGCGGCAGCGACTCGTCGTGCAGGAACCGCTCCCAGTGCTGCAGGCAGCCCGGGACCGCCTCGGGCGGCGGCGGCACGTACGTCGCGGTCTCCGGCCGGCAGCCGGGCGGACCGATCCAGTTCTGGGTGCTTCGGAACTCGCCCGGTGCGGCGGCCTCCCCGCGCACGCCGGTCATCAGCAGCCTATGGGTCTCGCGTACGAGCCGGAGCGACAGGGGCAGCGTCTCCAGCTTCTTCACGCTGTAATCCAGCGCCCGTACGTAGTTGGTTACCTCGTGGAGGTCCGCGCTGTCACGCGCGACCCGGGCGCCGGCTTCCGCGGCGAGCAGATCGGTGAGCGTCGACTGCGTGCCCTCGATCCGGCTGGACAGCACCGCCTCGCGCCGAATGAACGGCCGAATCAGCAGGTGCGGATTCGGCAGCCGGCGACTC
>WTGR01000302.1 GCA_011523485.1 Acidobacteriota bacterium | reverse complement strand
CTACTACGAGCGCCCGCTCTGGGACCTCGTCGTCATCGTGCTGAGCATCGGCGGCACGGTGGCGAGCGCCACCACGCTCGTCCCCACGTGGCGGGGCTTGCGGCGCCATGCGGGCAAGCTGAGGCGGAAACGCCGCTGACCCGGAGCCGACAGGCGAGTTCTCGGCAGGTCAAGGTGGTGCCGAGGGCCAGAATCGAACTGGCGACACCATGATTTTCAGTCCGATTCAGGTCGTTCCAGCGGTATCCGTCGAGGTCCGGATCGGCCGTCTTGCTAAGGAAATCGCCGATCTCCGCTTCCGGTGGCTTCCAGCGATCACGTCGATTTCCGCTCGGTAGGCTGTCACTTTGGCTGTCAATTCCCGGGGCCCAAATCGTTCCGCCCGGCCACGCCCACGTCGTCAACGCTGAACCGTACGAACGCGGATCGACCGGACCAAACCGGCTCGGACATTGAGTGCTCGACCGTGATCGGCGGCGAGTGGATGCCGTAGAGCAGGGCGTTCAGGTAGTCGCGCTCGCCGCGGGTGGCCCGCGGGAGGCCGACCATCGCGTCGACCATGCCGCTGCCGTCGGGCCCGAAGTCGGCGCACGGTCGCCCGGTCTTCGCCTTCACGCAGACGACGTAGCCGTTGCCGGTGTCCCAGAAGATGCGCTCGTCCCCCTCGCCGTCGGTCCGGTAGGCGACGCCCCGCTGGCACCACGTCCCGGTCGTCGTGGTCGTGCCCTCTTCGTAGCTCTTGGGGTTGAACACCCACAGCGTCTCGCCCGTCTTCGCGTCGACGGCGACGCCCTGCGACAGCGGCGTGTTGAAGTAGAGAACCCCGCCGACCATCAGCGGCGTGTTCTGGAACCCGGTCGGGCTCGGCAGGTGGCCGGTCCGGTAGAGGTCGGGGTCTCCTTGACCAGCGCCTCGACGACGGCGTTGAGCGGCGCCCGCCACTCGCCGTCCCCCGGGGTCGTCTTGCTGACCCGGTTGTCCACGGACGTTCACTCCCAGACCAGCTCCAGGTCGGCGAAGTTGCCTGCGTCGATCTGGTCGAGCGGAGAGTACTTCCTGCCGCCGATGTCGCCGGCGTAGCTGCGCCACTCGCCGTCGGGGTGTCGTAGGTCTGCCACGGCCCCGCGGTGGTGTCCTGCTCCGCGTGGGTGGGCAGCGCCGTCCTTGTCAGGGCAGCGAGCAGCAGCATCGCGGTGCGTGGGACTGTCTGTCGCATGGTGAACTTCGATACCGGCGGCGGCGTCGTCACGATGAACATGATCAGGTCTGCCGAAACGCCAGCAATCGTAGACCGGTTCGTCGACAGCGGTGGCCGAGCCACCGGTTGCGGCCGGCACGACGTCGCGAGTGTCAGGAACGCGGGAGTATTTGGGCGCCGGTCAGCCCCAGATGGTGGTCCGTCGCCCAGACCGTCCGGATTCCGTGGCGCGCCATGAGCACCAGACTGGAGGCATCGACGTAGGTCACGCGGGCGCCGCGCAGGCGATCCAGCATGCGCCACGTCTCGCTTCGTAGCTCGGGGTCGGTATCCAGCATTGTCAGGCCGTCGAGATTGTCCAGCAGGAGCCGGAAGCGCCGAGCCGCTTCTTCCCCGTGCTTGTGAAGGAACCAGGTGTATCCCTCGGCGCAGACCAACACGGAGGTGACCCAGCGCGGTCGCGGTCCGCCGAAGAGCGTTCGCGCCTGTTCGTGGTGGCGATCGCGGGTGCTGCGGGCGGCAATGAAGATGCCGGTGTCGAGGAATACCGTGGGGCCGTTCACGGCTTGTCCCGTCCGTACACGACCTCGTCGACCGTGGCGCTGTCGTCCGGATGGCCGTCGAGATCACCGACGTATGCCATCCACGGCTTGTCGCTCGGCTCTCGCGATACTGCTTCCCGCAAGCCTCGCCGGCACAGCTCGGCCAGCGAGATGCCCTGTCGCTTCGCCAACTTCCTGGCTCGCTCGTACAGCTCTTCGTCGACCGAGATCTGCGTCCGAATCATGTTATCACCGTGCTCTAGGATGATAACGCACGCGTACGAGCCGTTCCGGGTGCGGTCGTTGTCGATGCGGCCGGAGCGCGCGCGGCGGCGCGGCAGGCGGATTGGGCGCGCCTTGTGCTATCGCTCCCCGAATGCGTGTAGCCGCAACGCTAACCGGCATCCTCGGTGGGCGGTTCGATTGTCCGAATGCTACGCAAGCGGAGCCGCCGCGCGCGGCGGGCGGACCAGGGGCTGGCGGCGGTGACCGAGGAGCGCCCGACCGTCGCCGAGTCGTCGACGGCCCCTGCACAGCCAAGTGCGAATTGTGCCGAATCGCTCGCGAGGGAATTCTCCGTGACGGAGACGGCTTCGGATATAGCTGCCTGTCTTGCTGGCGCGGCCGATGTAGAGACCCGGGACGTCGGCTCATGGAAAGCGTTTCGAGGCACGCCGCCGGCACGCCGGTTGCCGGTCCCGCTCCCGGTCCGCTTTCTTTCCGACACTACCAATTCTGGTAGAGACATGGAACTGCGCTTCTGGTACAAATGAACCCTTCAAGCTCCAATGGTCGGGGTCTCGTGGCTCCGCGGATTCTTGGCGGCGGCGGCCGAGCGACATACGTCTCGGGGGAGGGAAGGACACAGATGAGGGCGCTTGTTTGGTCCTGGGCGGTGCTTTGCATCTCCCTCTGCGCTGCGGCGGGCGCCGGCGCGCAGACGCCGGCCTCGGCAGGCACCACAGCCGCGGATGCCGGAGCGGTGGAAGCCGTGTTCTGGGAAACGATCCAGAGCAGCACGAATCCAGCGGAGTTCGAAGCGTATCTGGAACAGTTTCCGAACGGGGTGTTCCGCGCGCTGGCTCAGGCTCGCCTGGCGACGTTGAGCACGCCGGCAGACAGGGGGACTTCGCCGTCGTCGGGGACCGCCACTTCGGCCGCACGGACGAGACGCAAATCGCTATTGGCGGGAATGATCTGCGAGTATCTGCCTGGTTTTCCCGCTACTGTGAGATATTTGCCAGAGCCGGCCATGCCGGCCATGTGCGTCGGCTCGGTCTACTGCTCCGATGAAATGACTTACATAGTCGCATGCCCGGCAAACTTCCACGAAGGTGAATATACCTGCCCGCGCCCACAAGCTTGTGGGGTCGACGGCACAACCGAGCTCAGAATAAGTGTGCCCACTCGTAACCCAAACTGACGTGGAGAGGGCTCTCCTCTCGAGGCCGGCGCAGACCGGCGTACGAACGCCCCCGGGCTGGGTTCTGAAGCCAGCCCGGCAAACAACGGGCCATCGGCGACGTCCACAGTCCGATCTGGTCGGACCAATCTCCTTCAAGGGCCGATGGCGGCGCACCATGGTCTCCTCGGCATTCTGGCCGCGGCGCCTGAGCGGTACTGGCCATCGGGGGAAGGGAAACACAGATGAAGTCGCTTGTATCGGTTTGGCTGCTCTGTATCTTGTTGTGCGCACCAGCGTACGCCGGCGCGCAGACGCCGGTCGGCGCGCTGGCGATCGACGAACGTCAAGGCGACCAGTACGGTTGGGCGGTGGACTACGAAACGGTTGCAGAGGCGCAGGGACGCGCGCTGCGGGAGTGCGGTGCGGGGTGTTCCGTGGTGCTGACGTTCGGTCGGTGTGCGGCCTACGCGGCCGATCAGGACGCCGACAGCACGGCCGTGGGCTGGGCGGAATCGTATGGCTCGGCGGCCGGGGCGCGACAGGCGGCGCTGTCGGAATGCCGTTCGCGCGGCGGCGGATCGGGTTGCATCGTTCGAGTGTGGGGCTGCAACGGCCCGGTGGTGGAGGAGGGTCTGGGTCTTGACCGCGCGGCGCGTCGTCAGATTCAGGAGCGGCTCGAGACCACGGGCTTCGACCCTGGCGGTGTGGACGGTCTGTTCGGTCCGCGGACGCGCGCGGCGATTCGGAGATGGCAGACGTCCCGGGGTGTGCGGCCGACGGGTTATCTGGACGGGGCGTCGGCGGCATCGCTACGTTCGTCGGTGGCGGGCCAGCCGACGTTCCGGGACCGGACTGGAGCGGAATCCGCGGCCGCGGATTCCGCAAGGCAGCCGGCGGCACCGGCGGGTCAGTCGGCGGCAGGCAGTGCCGAGAGCGCGGAGCTGGAGTTCTGGCGGTCAATCATGAACAGCACGGACCCCGCGGACTTCGAGGCGTATCTGCAGCAGTTTCCGAACGGGGTGTTTCGCCGTCTGGCGGAGATTCGTCTGCCCGCGCTACGTTCGCCGTCCGGTCTGACGGGACGCTCGGCCGATGTGGCCGCGCCGGTGGCTGCCGGGTCGCGCGGTCCGGCTGCGGTGCCCAGCGACGATCACGGTGACAGCGTGAACACGGCAACTCCGATCAGAGCGGGGTCGTCCACGCGTGGGGAGCTGGAGGTCGCGGGGGACACCGATGTCTTCAGCATTGAAGTCGAGGCGACGGGGACGTTGACGGTTGAGACGAGGGGCGACATGGATGCCATGGGCGTCCTCACCGGCGATTGCGGGTGGGAGGATGGCGTCAGCGATGACGATGGCGGCGACGGGCTCAACTTCCGGATTCAGGAGCGGGTGTCTCCCGGGAGGTGCTTCGTGGAGGTGAGTGGCTTCGACGATACCGTCGGACGCTACGTGTTGCATGTGTCTCTCGAACCCGGGATGTCGGCGGGGGGTTACTGTGGGCTATCCATGGACACGCCCACGTACATCATCGGTCACTTCAAGGACACCCGCGGCCGCGACAACTACGATAGATGCACGCCGTCCCTGACGGGAGTTGGCACAAGCACAAGCATCGGTTACGGATGCAATCCCACCGACAGCGACATTTTTTCCGAAATGCCCGAGATAGCAAGAACCATGGGATCTCCGGATGGCGGGGCTCCGTACTGCACGATTACCTATCCGGTGAGGGGGAATCGAGGAAATACCTTTACGTATACCTTCACCATATATCGCGTTGCGGCCCAGTTCGTCGACGGACTTATGGGTAGACTCGACGTCGGTAGCGAAGCGCTGGATCGTTTGCAGAGGCTGGACGTGCCGTTCGATGCCGACTTCACGCGTTGTCCGCCGGCGTCGCGGTCTACAGCACAGGCAGGATGCTGAAATGCGGTAGCGATTGTCGCCGCGAGGTCACCGGTGAGCGTCCTTTGTGGCTGCAAGGACAGTGCGGGGCTAGCGGCTACGGCTCCAAGCAAGTGCTTCCTGTTGGCCGCGGAACTGGGTCGGCGAGCAGCAGCCAGGAGAGTGCGATACAGACGGTTATCGCCCATGTCAAGCGACGACGTCCGCGGCCGCCGACCCGCGTCCACGCGGTAGCGTACGGACCGGCGTGCGATTCCGTGCGGCTCGTGTTCCCCCCGGGGGCTTGGCGCGGAGGGTCTGCGAGGCGTCTGCCTGTCGCTGTCGATGCCGGTGCCGGTCAACCGGGGATGGCGACGACATCGGTCATGGCGTCGTTCCTGGGGGGCGGCTCCTGGATTGCGGCAGCAGACTGCCGCCATTTGAGCGGCGATCGGCGACCTTGATGGGGCTCAAGTGACCGCCAGCGGGGCAGCCCCCTGGGAACTGTTGGGACGCCGCGAAGCCGACGCTCCGGTGGCCAGGAACACGCGTCACCACCCCTGCGGAAGCGCGGTGCTGGCCGGGGTCCGCTGGGTCCGCAGCTCGAGAGGCGAACGAGGGCGACCGCTCAGGCGGAAATCCGGTCGACGATGTCCCGCGTGACCGCACGGCGGCGACGGTCGTAGACCTGGGTGGTCTGCGGGTTGCTGTGGCCGGCGAGGTACTGGACGTCCTCGAGGGGCACGTCCTGTGCAAGCAGATCGGTGACGACGAAGACCCGGAACGAGTGCGGCCGGATGGTGATCGGGAGGCCCGCGTGCTTCAAGCGCGTCTTCAGCATGGCCCGAATTCGTTGCGGCACGAACGGCGCCGCGCTGAGGCGCGACCTGTTCCGGATGTCCAGCGACCGAAACAGAGGACCCGTCTTGGGCACGTCGGTTAGCCCAGCCGTCCCCACGTACTCGTCGAGCCAGTTCCCGAGATTCCAACGGACCGGGATCTCGCGCTGCTTGCCGAACTTCTCGTGCAGCCGGACCACGCGGCCGCGCGCGGAGTCCTGAAGGTCCCGTAGCCGGAGACGCGCCACCGCGCCCACTCGGGCGCCGGTGTAGGTCAGAGTTCCGATGACCGCGCGGTCGCGTAGTCCGCGGACGCTCGACGTGTCGATGGACCGCAGAAGGTCCTGGATCTGCGTGACGGTGATCTCTGGCGTGCGCCCCTCGACCACCGTGAACCTCTGGCGCCGGACGGACTGAAATGGATTCGCGTCGACGACGTGTCGGGTAACGAGCAGGTCGGCGAAGTGACGCAGGGCCGTCAGCGCCTGGTTCTTGGACATCGGCCCGACCGGCAGCTCCTCAATCCAGCGCCCGGCGACTCCGGGCGACAGGTTGCGTAGCGCGATGCCGGCGACCTCCAAGTCGTGGAGGAAGCGGCTGATCCAGCGGCCGTAAGCCCGACGAGTGTGCGGGTTCGTGACCCGAGCGTGGAAGAACTCGTGGGTAGCGAGCACGGCGGCCGTGCCTGCCTGCTGGAGTACGGCGGGAATGGCCTCGCCGTCCCGGGCTTGCAGACCAGGAAGCCGTTTGCCGCCATTTGGAACGAGTACTGCCGTTGCATCCGTCACGACTCTCCCTCCCCGCTGCGCGAGCGATCCAGATGATAACCGTCTTTACCATCCGCTTCGATGAACATGAACTGATCCTCCGGGGCTCACAGGGGAGGAACGGGAGGTGCCGGACGCCCGGACCCACATCGGTGGGGTACAGGGCAGTGTCCCTCCGAGGTCGTCCGGCCATGACGGTACCAGACGTGGCTTCCTGCGTCGGAGGATTGATGTCTTGTGGGCTACCCGAGCGCTTCCCGGCCAACGCGTGATCGGAAAGGCGATGCTGGTTCCGTCGGTCTATGCAGCCGGGTACGACAAGGCCAAGTTGATCGATCCGGTGCTCGCCGGCTCGTACGTCGCTCTGACCCGTGTTGGCGATCCTCCCGTCGATGCCGTGATGTCGGATCTGGCGCCGCTGGGGCACAAGGAGGCGGCGCGTTTACTCGGTGGCGCGATCGAGCAGAACGAAGAGGTGTTGCGACATGCGCCGGCCAGCCTGCAGGACCTGATCCACGAGGTGACCAGGGTGCCAGTGTGGTACGACCGGCAGGCGGCCCAGTACGGGTGTCGGGCGTTCTTCAAGAACTCCGATGACATTCTCGCGGCCTACCTCGCCGGGGCGATCGTGGAGGGCTTCTCCACGATGATCAGCAAGTCCTTCGCCATCACGGGGCGGGTAGTCGACAACGGTGTACGGAGGTTGAAGCAGAACGTAAGGCATCTCCTGAACATATTCATGCCGCGCGGCGTCGAGCCGTCCGCGGACGGCTGGAAGCTGTCGCTCCGCAACAGAATGGTGCATGCGCGGGTTCGGTCACTGTTCAGGAACTCCGAAGAGTGGAACCACAATGCATGGGGGGTTCCGCTATGCGGTGCGCACCTGGCGCTGGCCTCCGCCGCTTTCTCTGCGCGAATGATTGAGTACGCAGGGATGCTCGGCGCGTCGTTCGACGACGACGATCGCGCCGGGATCATGCACGTCTGGCGATATAGCGCCTACATCATGGGCGTTTCGGAGAGCGTCCTTTTCCGAAATCAAGCGGACGGACTCCGGTTGTTCCAGGTCGGGAGAGCTTGCGAGCCGCATCCCGACAGTGACGCGGTGGCAATGGCGCACGGCATCATAAGCGGCGCCCCCATGGTGGTAGGCGTCTGCGAGCCGCGGAACCGGAAGAAGATGGCGGACTACATCTTTCGCGTCTCGCGCGAACTGCTGGGCGACGCAACCGCGGAAGCGTTGCGTTTTCCGCCACGAAGGACGCTCCCCGTGCTGCCCTGGATACGAACCAAGGCCCGGCTGAAGCGATCAATCGACACGGTCTTCCCGGCATGGGCCAAGGCGCGTGCGGCGGCATCGCTTCTCAAGCTTCTCGATACTGCGGACCTCGGTGATCGGACATTCAGCTACGGCCTGCCTGATCATCTCCGGTCGGCCCGGTCGACAAGGTGGTGAGCCTCGTGCGTACCAGCCGCCATCGTAGGACGGGCGCGGGTTCAAGACCATCCTTGCAAGGTAGTGGAGGAATCGCTGATGCCTGCATCCCACGCACATGCAGTCCGGTCGGATCGCACACGTCGCTTGGTCCCGATCCTGGCCGCCTGTCTTGTTGCAGCAGTGCCGGCTCATGCCGGAAACGACACTCCAGAGGAGATCGGTCTCGCGATTGCCCAGGATGCGCGCGCCCGGCTCGAGGGTTTCGGCGACTTCACGGCGCAGCAGGTCATGGTCCTGCGCAACCGGCAGGGGCAGGAAAGCCGTCGCCAACTTCGGCTTCGGGTCCTGGAAGTGCCCGACGAGGGGGACAAGAGCCTGTTCGTCTTCGACGATCCGCGCGACGTCCGGGGGACCGCGTTCCTTGTTCACGCCCATCGCGAGGACACCGACGACCAATGGCTGTATCTCCCCGCGTTGAGGCGCGTGAAGCGGATCAGCTCCGCGAACCGGTCCGGGTCGTTCATGGGCAGTGAATTCGCGTACGAGGACATGACGCCGCCGGAAGTGGAGAAGTTCACCTACCGGTACTTGCGTGACGAGCCGTGCGGCGATTCTGCGTGCACCGTCACCGAACGGGTCCCCGTGGACAAGAGATCGAGCTACCGCCGTCATCTGGTCTGGCACGACCGGGACGAACTTCGTATCCGGAGGGTCGAGTACTACGACCGCAAGGACGCCCATCTGAAGACCCGGACGGTCTCGCGCTACGCGCAGTACCTGGGTGGCCGCTGGTGGGCAGGCGAGATGACGATGGTCAACCACTTGACCGGGAAGAGCACGGTGCTGACCTGGACCGACTACCGATTCGGAACCGGTCTCGAGGACAACGACTTCACGCCCACCAGCCTGCGAAGGGCCCGGTGATGGCTTGCCGCACGGTGGGTGGGCGTGCTGCGCTCGGCGCGATCCTCTTCGCGGCCTTCTTCGCGGCCGCCGAGGCTCAGGCCGACGAGGAAGCCGATCCGCCTCTGACCGTGGACTTCTTCGGGCGCCTGAATGCGGAGAGCCGGCTCTTTCCGGCTGCTCCCGCCTTCTCGGGCCAGCGCTCGGCACCCAGCGGATTCGTCGCCGAACCTACATTCCACGTCGAGGACGAGCGCTGGAGCTTCACGCTCGTCCCGTTCTTCCGGTACGACCACGCGGATCCGCGGCGCACCCATTTCGATCTGCGGGAAGCCTATCTCCTCTTCCTTGGTGACGGCTGGGAGGTTCGCCTGGGCGTCGAACAGGTGTTCTGGGGAGTCGCCGAGTCGCAACGCCTGGTCGACATCGTCAACCAGGTCGACTTGGTCGAGCACCCGAGCGGAGAGGCGAAGCTCGGGCAGCCAGTGGCGCACGTCACGTGGTTCGGCGGCTGGGGGGCGTTGGAGGTCCTCGCGATGTCCTACCACCGGGCGCGCACGTTTCCGGGCAGTCGCGGGCGTCTGCGCCTGCCCTTCGTCATGGATCGTGACCATGTCCGATACGAGAGCTCGGCCCGGCGAGGTGGTCTCGACGTGGCATCCCGTTATAGCCACAACCTGGGCCCCGTCGATCTGGGCGTCAGCGCTTTCGACGGGACCAGCAGGGAGCCCTTCCTGCAGCGGGTCGACGGCGATGCGGATGAGCCGATCCTTGTCCAGTACTACGGACAGATCCGCCAGCTCGGGTCGGATGTCCAGTTGACCCTCGGGTCGTGGCTGCTCAAGGCGGAGGCCATCGGGCGTACCGGCGCGCCGAATCTCGCCGGCCGCAACGAGGACTACTTCGCCGCCGTGCTCGGCGGAGAGTACACCTTCTACACGGTTGCCGGTTCCGGCGTCGACATGAGTCTCCTGGGCGAATGGAACTACGACAGTCGCGGTCCGTACGCCACATCCAACCGTACGCCCAACATCCTCGAGAACGACGTCTTCTTCGCCGCCCGCTTCGCGTTCAACGACGTCCAGGGCACCGAGCTCACCATGAGCGTCCTCGCGGACGCGAGGCGGGCGACACGCGCATTGGCCCTTGAATTCGGCCGGCGCATCTCCAACGCCTGGTCTCTGCGCGCTGAAGCGGTGGCGCTTCTCAGTGTGGACGAAGCCGATCTCCTCTACGAGATGCGGCACGACAGCTTCATCGACATGAGCCTCGTCTACAGCTTCTGATCCGATGACTTCTTCACCGCTGGACCGCTACGTGGATGCCATTCTGCGATACCCGTGGCGGGTCGTCGCCGGCACTACTCTGCTCATGCTCGCCGCGGCCGCCGGCACCGGCTTCATCACGGTCACGAACGATCACCGCGTACTGTTCAGGGACGACAATCCCCAGCTTCTCGCGTTCCAGGCCCTTGAGAACACCTACTCTGCGAGCGACCGCGCGTTGATCGCCGTTGCGCCTCGCGAGGGCTCCGTGTTCACCCGAGAGGCGCTCGGCGCCGTGATCGAGCTCACGGAGGCCGCGTGGGGCGCGCCCTATTCCAGCCGGATCGACTCGCTCACCAACTACAGCCATAGCGAGGCGCTCGGCGAGGACGATCTGGTCGTCACACCGCTGGTCGAGGATGCGAGCTCGCTGAGCAATCTCGATCTGACCCGCATCGAGACGATCGCCATGGGTTCCGCGGATCTCGTCGGGCGGCTGGTTGCCAATGACGCGCGCACGGCCGGGGTCGTGATCAACTTCGTGCTCCCGGAGAACTACGACCTGGCGGTGCGCGAGATCGGCGAGTTCCTGGACTCGCTCCTGGAACACGCTCGTGCGAGTCATCCCCGCATCGACTACTACGTGACCGGCGACGTTCCTCTCAACCGCGCCTTCAGCCAGACCACCGTGAGTGACCTGCGGACCCTGACGCCGATCGTATTCCTCACGATCGTCGGTCTGACGGTCTTTCTCCTGCGCTCGATGCCCGGTGCAGCGGCCATCGTCGCCGTGCTGATGTTCGCCGTCGGCACGACCATCGGGATCGCAGGCTGGCGAGGCGTGGTGTTCAGCCCCACCAGCTCCGGCGTGCCGCTGATCGTGATGGTGATAGCGGTCGCCGATTCCATCCACGTGGTCACCTCCGTCCTGTCGGGCTTGAGCCGCGGGCTGGACAGACGGGCAGCGATCATCAAGTCGTTTCGCGTCAATGCATACCCCATCCTTCTCACCTCGATCACCACCGCGGTTGGCTTCCTCAGCCTGAACGCCGCTGATTCGCCGCCGTTCCACGACCTGGGCAACTACGTGGCGTTGGGTGTGTTCTGCGCCTTCGCGTTCACCATGACCCTCCTGCCGGCGTTGCTCTCGTTGCTCCCGCTGCGCGCGGGCCATGCTCAGACTGCGATGGAGGCCGGTTTCGACCGTTTCGCCGACCTTGTCGTCGCGCGGCGCACGGTTCTCTTGTGGTCCCTGGCGGCTGCGGCAGCTGTGCTGGCGACCGGCGTGTCGCGCATCGAGTTGAGCGACAACCCGACGAGGTACTTCGACGAACGTTACGAATTCCGGCGTCATTCGGACTTCGTCGCGCAGAACCTGACCAGTCTGGACCGGCTGGAGTACTCCCTGGACGCGGGACGCGACCACGGCATCAACGATCCCGAGTATCTGCGCAGCGTCGACGCATTCGCCGCTTGGTTCCGGGAGCAGCCCGAGGTCACGCATGTCCAGGCGTTCTCCGACGTCATGAAGCGCCTCAACCGGAACATGCACGGCGACGATCCCGCCTTTCACCGCCTGCCGGAGGACGGTGAGCTCGCGGCGCAGTACTTGCTGCTCTACGAGATCTCGCTGCCGTTCGGCAGCGATCTCAACGACCGCATAGACATCGCGAAGTCGGCGACGCGGATGGTCGTCAGCACCAGCAGCTCATGGTCCCGGGAACTTCGCGAACTGGATGCACGCGCCCAGGACTGGATCCGGACCAATGCTCCCGGTCTCGCCAACGAGGCATCGGGTCTCAGCATCATGTTCGCTCACGTGTCGGAGCGGGGCATCAACAGCATGCTCGGCGGCACGATGGCTGCCATGGCCATCGTTTCGTTCCTTCTCATCTTCATATTCCCGCTCGTGCGAGTCATCCCCGCATCGACTACTACGTGACCGGCGACGTTCCTCTCAACCGCGCCTTCAGCCAGACCACCGTGAGTGACCTGCGGACCCTGACGCCGATCGTATTCCTCACGATCGTCGGTCTGACGGTCTTTCTCCTGCGCTCGATGCCCGGTGCAGCGGCCATCGTCGCCGTGCTGATGTTCGCCGTCGGCACGACCATCGGGATCGCAGGCTGGCGAGGCGTGGTGTTCAGCCCCACCAGCTCCGGCGTGCCGCTGATCGTGATGGTGATAGCGGTCGCCGATTCCATCCACGTGGTCACCTCCGTCCTGTCGGGCTTGAGCCGCGGGCTGGACAGACGGGCAGCGATCATCAAGTCGTTTCGCGTCAATGCATACCCCATCCTTCTCACCTCGATCACCACCGCGGTTGGCTTCCTCAGCCTGAACGCCGCTGATTCGCCGCCGTTCCACGACCTGGGCAACTACGTGGCGTTGGGTGTGTTCTGCGCCTTCGCGTTCACCATGACCCTCCTGCCGGCGTTGCTCTCGTTGCTCCCGCTGCGCGCGGGCCATGCTCAGACTGCGATGGAGGCCGGTTTCGACCGTTTCGCCGACCTTGTCGTCGCGCGGCGCACGGTTCTCTTGTGGTCCCTGGCGGCTGCGGCAGCTGTGCTGGCGACCGGCGTGTCGCGCATCGAGTTGAGCGACAACCCGACGAGGTACTTCGACGAACGTTACGAATTCCGGCGTCATTCGGACTTCGTCGCGCAGAACCTGACCAGTCTGGACCGGCTGGAGTACTCCCTGGACGCGGGACGCGACCACGGCATCAACGATCCCGAGTATCTGCGCAGCGTCGACGCATTCGCCGCTTGGTTCCGGGAGCAGCCCGAGGTCACGCATGTCCAGGCGTTCTCCGACGTCATGAAGCGCCTCAACCGGAACATGCACGGCGACGATCCCGCCTTTCACCGCCTGCCGGAGGACGGTGAGCTCGCGGCGCAGTACTTGCTGCTCTACGAGATCTCGCTGCCGTTCGGCAGCGATCTCAACGACCGCATAGACATCGCGAAGTCGGCGACGCGGATGGTCGTCAGCACCAGCAGCTCATGGTCCCGGGAACTTCGCGAACTGGATGCACGCGCCCAGGACTGGATCCGGACCAATGCTCCCGGTCTCGCCAACGAGGCATCGGGTCTCAGCATCATGTTCGCTCACGTGTCGGAGCGGGGCATCAACAGCATGCTCGGCGGCACGATGGCTGCCATGGCCATCGTTTCGTTCCTTCTCATCTTCATATTCCGGAGCGTTCCTATCGGCCTGCTCAGTCTCGTACCGAATTTCCTCCCCGCCATCATGAGCTTCGGCCTGTGGGGCTATCTCGTGGGGCACGTGGGCATCGCCTCGTCGGTAATGGTGGCGATCGCCTTCGGGATCATCGTGGATGACACGATTCACTTCCTGAGCAAGTACCTCGAGGCCCGACGTGGAAACCTCGATTCGGCGGATGCCGTACGGTCGGCATTCCGGACCACGGGTCAGGCGTTGCTCACGACGAGCGTCGTGTTGTCTTCCGGATTCGCGGTGTTCGCATCATCAGGGTTCGAGGTCAGTTGGTCGCTCGGCCTGCTGTTGATGATGACCATCGTCTTTGCGCTCGCCGCCGACTTCCTGCTCCTCCCGACTCTGCTGATCGCCGTCGACCGGAGCCCATCATGACTTCGTCGTCCCGCGATGCTCGGAACAGCGACCTTGCGTACCAGGCGAAAGTTCTGCAGGGCGTATCGCGCACTTTCGCCCTCACGATTCCGGAGCTTCCGGACACGCTGCGTGACGTGGTGGGCAACGCGTACCTCCTCTGCCGAATCACGGACACGATCGAGGACGAACCGGCCTTGTCGACTGCTCAGAAGCAACGGTTCTGGCGCCGCTTCGTTGACGTGGTAGCGGGCCGGGACGACGCGGCGGACTTCGCGCAGCAACTCGGCGCGTCGCTGTCTTCGTCGACCACCGCCAGCGAGCATGACCTTGTCGCCAACACGCCCCGGGTCCTGCGCATCACCGATGGACTTCGTGTCGTCCAACGCCGGGCCATCGAACGCTGCGTGCGCATCATGTCACGGGGGATGGCGGAGTTTCAGCAAATCGAAGCATCCACGGGCCTGGACGATATGGCACAGGTCGACCGGTACTGCTACCACGTCGCGGGGGTGGTCGGCGAGATGCTAACGGAGCTCTTCTGCGACTACTCGGCCGAGATGAACGACCGCCGTGAGGAACTGTTGCCCCTGGCCGTCTCCTTCGGCCAGGGGTTGCAGATGACCAACATCCTGAAGGACATCTGGGAGGACCGGCGGCGCGGGGCGTGCTGGCTGCCGCGGGACATCTTTTGCCGAGCCGGCTTCGACCTGTCCTCCTTACGCCCCGGACACAACGACCCCGCCTTCGCCAGGGGACTCGCCGAAGTCATCGCCATTGCCCGCGCACGCCTGCAAGATGCCCTGCGATTCATCGAGAGCGTTCCCGCCCGTGAAACCGGGATCCGCCGGCACTGCCTGTGGGCCCTCGGACTGGCGGCGCTGACGCTGCGCGGCATTCACGCGAAGCCCATGTTCAGGCGTGGACGGGAGGTGAAGGTCTCACGCCGCAGCGTGCGGGCCATCACCACGGTTACGAGCGTCCTGGCAGGCTCGAATGTTGCTCTCCGCCTCCTCTTCGGAGGCCTGGTC
>WTGR01000766.1 GCA_011523485.1 Acidobacteriota bacterium | reverse complement strand
GGCCCATTCTATCGGTCAAACGGGCCACGATGATCCGCCTTGACCGAAAGAGAGACCGGCGCCGCCGTCGGAAGCGCAAGCCGCAGCATCCGGTTTACCCTACCAGGGAAGACCGCGACGCCGACCGGCTGCGGCGGCGCCGCGGGTCGCGGTCCGCCAGACGCAAGACGCACCCGGGGGGACGGATGAGCACCATCGGCAACATCATCTGGATACTGCTCGGCGGGATCTGGATGAGCATCGGCTGGGTAATCGCCGGGGTGATCATGTACGTGACCATAATCGGCATCCCCTGGGGACGCTCCTGCTTCGTCATCGCCCGCTTCACGTTGTTTCCGTTCGGGCACGAAGCCGTGCCCCGACAGGTGGTGACCGGACAGGAAGACCTCGGCACGGGCACCGCCGGCCTCCTGGGCAACATCGTGTGGCTGCTGCTGGCCGGCTGGTGGCTGGCGCTGGGCCACGTGCTCGCGGGTCTGGCCATGTGCCTGACGATCATCGGCATCCCGTTCGGCATTCAACACTTCAAGCTCGCGGGGATATCCCTGATGCCGGTGGGCCAGACCATCGTGCCGAAGGGAATCGCCGCACGGCTGCGGTAGCAGCGGTCGACGCAGCCGGATCGCGGGACGGTATCGAACCCTGGCGCAAGGTGATCCGTGTCCCCCACGACGCCCCTCGTCGCCGTGACGATCTGGACCGCGCTGGCCCTCTACGTCGCCGGCGAGTACGGCCGGACACGACGGCCGCCGACTCCATGGGCGCGGCCGATCTGGCTGCTCGGGGCGCTGACGTACCTGGCCCACGTGGCCGCGGCCTTCGCGTTCCATCACGACTGGAGCCACGCGGCCGCGTACGCCTATACGGCGGCTCAGACCGAGGAGCTCTTCGGTCTCGACTGGGGCGGCGGCCTCTGGGTGAACTACGCGTTCACCGCGATCTGGATCGGCGAGGGTCTCTGGTGGCAGCTCCGCCCCGCGCACTGCCAGCGGCGTCCCCGAATCCGGAGACTGGCCGTCCGCGCCTTCTTCCTGTTCATGATCGCCAACGGCGCCGTGATCTTCGTGGAGGGTCCCCGGCGCCTGCTCGGGGTCGGCGTGCTGATCGCCCTCGTCCGGATCTGGCGACGCGATGCACCCGGAGCGAACGCCGCGTAGGCCCGTGGGGACCGACTACCCGCCCCAGAGCGGCCGGTGCTCGTCCTCGGCGCGCGCCGGACGCCGCACCTCGGCAGCTAACGCTAACGGACACCCACTGGGGTCGAGACCGGGTCCTCCGACGGCGAAGGGCAGACTCGCCCGTACACCTCGGCGGCGCGGCGCGCCATGACGTCGGCGGTGTACCGCTCCCGGACCCCGGACGCGGCCCGCGTGCCCAGCTCGGCGCGCAACCCGTCGTCGGTGCGCAGCCGGTGCAGCTCGGCCGTCAGCGCGTCGACGTCTTCGGGCGGAATGAGCACTCCCCCGCCCGTGCGCTCGATCAGCTCCACGTAGGTGCCGCGTCTCGCCGCGACCACCGGCACACCGCACGCCATCGCCTCGACCAGGGACAGTCCCTTCGGATCGTCGTACGTCGCCGGCACGGCGAACACGTCGAGGCGCTGCAGGAAAGCCACCTTGTCGTCGAGCTCGAGCACGCCCCGGTAGTGAATCTCGTCCTCGAGGCCCCACTCGCGGACCTGCCGGACCATGCCCTCCAGGTAGGCCTGGTGCTCCGGTCCGAGATAGCCCGCCAACTCCAGGCGGCAGCCGTCCAGGTCGCCCCGCGCGCGCAACCGGTGGTAGGCGTCGCAGAGCAGGTGGATTCCCTTCTCCGGCGCGATGCGCCCGAGATAGCCGATCGTGAACGGCCGGGACTCGTCCCGCGTCGCGGGCGGATAACCGTCGGCGTTGATGCCGAGCGGGACGACGTCCAGCTTCGCCCCGGGAATACGCAGGTACCGTGCCATGTGGCCGGCGTAGTAGTCGCTGACGGCGACGAACCGGTCGACCGACCGGGCGTGCTCCCGGATCAGCCCCAGCGCGCGGGAGCGGTACGGCTCGTCGAGATGGTCCAGAAAGATGTCCTCCCCCTGCAGCGTGCAGCAGATGCCGCAGCCGATCGCCTCCTTGAGCGCGGGCGCCAGCGAGATCAGCATCGAGTTGGAGATGTCGATCACGTCCGGCCGCGGCTCCGAGCGCAGCCAGTGCACGAGCTTGTCGAACTCCTTCCGCTGGTGGCCGTGCCGGCCCTCGAGCACCGAGACGGTGAGCTCCCCCAACTGCTCGGGCTGCGTCTGCACCCCGCGCTGCGAGACCGCGCGCAGCAGCCACGGCGACTCCCACAAGCGATCGATCAGCCAGGGCGTGCCGCGGAAGAGTCCGGAGTACTGCTCCAGGTAGACGCTGATCCCGCCGAAGAACACCCGGTGCTCGCTGACGCTCGGCTCGTCGGTGCGCGGCGGCGTGTAGAGCGGGACCAGGAGCACCTCGTGCCCGAGCCGCCGCAACGACTTCGCCAGCGTGTTGTCGCGGATGCAACTTCCGCAGTACATGCCGCCGGCGCCGGCGGTGATCGAGATGATGCGCATCGGACGTGCGGCCCGCGTTGGCGCGCGAGAGACGGGCTCGTAGCGATTATAGCGTTGCGCCTGATCCGCAGTGGGCTGCGGTGGGCGCTGACGACAGGCGCACGAGCGGGACGGCGGCGAGCGCGGCGCTCGCCGCCACCGCCACGCTCAGTCGGCGGCGATGCAGTAGAGGAACTGCCGACCCCGCAGGTAGATCTCGCCCCCGACCACGGCCGGCGAGGCGTCGAAATCGTCATCGAGACGGTTCATCGCCAGGATTTCGAACTGCGGGCCGGCCCGGGCGACCAGCGTGACGCCGTCCCGGCTCGTGACGTACAGCCGGCCGCCGGCGACGACCGGCGAGGCGTACACGTCGCGAATCCCGGACAGCCGCACCGGACCGTACAGGTTCTCCCCGGTGGCGGCGTCGTAGGCCGAGAGGATGCCGGAGTTGCTCTTGGTGAAGTACAGGATGCCGTCGTGCACGACCGGGGACGGCACGTAGGGCGTGTCGCGATCCAGCGACCAGACGATGCCTCCGCCGCGCGAGATGTCGCCGCGCGCCGACGCGAGGTCGACGGCATAGAGCCGGTTGCCGCGATACCCGCTCATCAGGTACGCGATGCCCCCGGCGGCGACCGGGGACGGAATGGCGTTGGTCGTCACGCCCTCGCCTTCCCACAGCAGCGCGCCGGTTTCGAAGTCGTACCCGCGCACGCCGTCCGTCGCGCTGGTGACGACCTGCGTGCCGCCGGCATGCTCGACGACGAGCGGCGTCGACCAGGAGGTGCTCTCGTCCCGGTCCGTGCGCCACCGCTGGGCCCCCGTCCGCTTGTCGAGCGCGGTGATGAACGACTGCCCCTCGTGGTCCCACACGACGACGATGGCGTCGCCGTGGAGCGCCGGCGAGGCGCCCTCGCCGAAGCCCATGCGGATCCGCATGTCGCCGAAGTCGCGATCCCACAGCGGGTTGCCATCCATG
>WTGR01000221.1 GCA_011523485.1 Acidobacteriota bacterium | reverse complement strand
GTCGTCGGGAACTACGGCACGGGCAAGTCCCACCTGATGTCGGTCATCTCCGCGATCGCCGAGCGCGCGGATCTCGTCGACTCGGTCAGCCCGCTCGTCGCTGACGCCGCGCGCCGCATAGCCGGCCGGTTCAAGGTGGCCCGCACCGAGCTCGGCGCCACGACGATGGACTTCCGCGAGTTCGTCTGCTCCCAGCTCGAGGACGCGCTGGCCGGGTGGGGCCTCGACTACCGCTTCCCGGCCAGGGACACGATCCCGAATCACAAGGGCGCCTTCGAGGACATGATGTCCGCGTTCCACGAGCGGTACCCCGACCAGGGGCTGCTGTTCGTGGTGGACGAGCTGCTCGACTACCTCAAGAGCCGCAGGGATCAGGAGCTGGTTCTCGATCTGAACTTTCTCCGCGAGGTGGGCGAGGTCTGCAAGGATCTCCGCTTCCGCTTCGTCGCCGGCCTGCAGGAGGCCATCTTCGACAGTCCCCGGTTCGCCCACGTCGCCGACAGCCTGCACCGGGTGAAGGACCGCTTCGAGCAGATCCGCATCGCGCGGACCGACGTCAAGCACGTGGTGGCCGAGCGCCTCCTGAGGAAGACGGCCGAGCAGCAGGTCCGAATCAGGGCCTACCTCCAGCCGTTCACCCGGTTCTACGGCAACATGAACGAGCGGCTGGACGAGTTCGTCCGGCTGTTCCCGGTCCACCCCGACTTCATCGACACGTTCGAGCGGATCGCGGTGATCGAGAAGCGCGAGGTGCTGAAGACGCTCTCGCTGGCGATGAACCGGATCGTCGGCGACGAGCCGCCCGCGGGCAGTCCCGGCCTCATCGCCTACGACGCGTACTGGGGCGCGTTGCGCGAGAACCCGTCGTTCCGCGCGGTGCCGGAGATCAAGGCGGTGATCGACTGCAGCCAGGTGCTGGAGTCCCGCATCGTCCGGGCGTTCACGCGGCCGCAGTACGGGCCGATGGCGCTGCGGATCATCCACGCCCTGTCCGTTCACCGGCTCACGCACAACGACATCCACGCGCCGCTCGGGGCCACGCCGGACGAGCTCCGCGACACGCTGTGCCTCTACCAGCCGGGCATCGAAGAACTCGGCGGCGAGCCGGCCGACGACCTGCTCTCGCAGGTCGAGACCGTCCTGAGCGAAATCCACAGGACCGTGAGCGGGCAGTTCATCTCGTCCAATGCGGACAACCGCCAGTACTATCTCGACCTCCAGAAGACGGACGACTACGACGCGCAGATCGACAAGCGCGCCGAATCGCTCGACGACGCGCAGCTCGACCGCTACTACTATCAGGCGCTCACGAACGTCCTGGAGTGCAAGGACGCGACCTACGTGACCGGCTTCAAGATCTGGGAGCACGAGCTGGAGTGGCGGGAGCGCCGCGCCTCGCGGCTGGGCTACCTCTTCTTCGGCGCGCCGAACGAGCGGTCCACGGCGGTGCCGCCGCGCGACTTCTACCTCTACTTCATCCAGCCCTATGCCCCGCCGCGCTTCCGGGACGAGAAGAAGGCGGACGAGGTGTTCTTTCGGCTCACGGGGCGTGACGACGCCTTCCATCAGGCCCTCAAGGGATGCGCCGCGGCGCTCGATCTGGCCTCCCGCGCGTCCGGCCAGGCGAAGAAGGTCTACGAGGCGAAGGCGTCCGGCTACCGGGACGAGTTGGGGAGGTGGTTGCGGGAACACATGGCCACCGCGGTCGAGGTGACGCACCAGGGACGGACGAAGCCGCTCATCGGGTGGGTGAAGGGGAAGCTGGCGACCGAGGGGGCGCAGGTCAATGTCCTGGACGTCGTGAATTCCGTCGGCTCGGCGGCGCTGGCCACGCGCTTCGAGGACCAAGCGCCGGGGTACCCGACGTTTCCGGTCTATTGGACCAGTGAGAGTCGTCCGCAGGCGGTGCAGGACGCGCTGCGCTGGATCGCCGGCCCGCGCAAGACGCAGCAGGGAGCCAAGGTCCTCGACGCGCTGGAGTTGCTCGACGGCGACCGGCTCGATCCGAGTCGTTCAGGCTACGCGAAGCATGTCGTCGAGCTGCTGGGCAACAAGGGCGAGGGACAGGTTCTCAACCGGGGCGAGCTGATCCACACGGTTCACGACGTCGAGTACATGGCGCCCGGCACGTATCGCCTGGAGCCGGACTGGGTGGTCGTCCTGCTGGCGAGTCTCGTCTACGCCGGCGATCTGGTCCTCGCCATTCCCGGCCGGAAGTTCGACGCGACCGACGTCGCGGCGCTCCCGACCACGCCGCTGACCGACCTCGTCGGCCTCAAGCACGTCGAGCGTCCAAGGTCGTGGAACGTTCCCGCGCTGACGGCGCTCTTCGAGCTGCTGGAACTGACACCGGGCATGGCGCAACTTGTGGCGCAGGGCAGGGAACAGCCGGTACAGGAGCTGCACAAGGCCATAGATGCGCGGGTCAAGCGGTTGGTGCTCGCCCGGCAGGCGCTCCAGGCCGGCTTTCAGTTCTGGGGGCGACAGCTCCTCGACGAGTATGCCAGCGACGACCTGCGCCAGAAGCTGGACACGGCCAAGGACTTCCTCGAATCGCTTCAAGCCTTCACGTCGCCCGGCACGCTCAAGAACTTTCCCTACGGTCAGCAGAAGGTAGAGGCGCAACGAGCCGGTCTGGACGCCCTCGGAGAGGTCGAAGCCATGCAGGCGCTGGTCGGCGACTTCGCGAATGCCGCGTCGTACTTCCCCGCCGCGGAGGCGGTGCTTCCTCCGGATCACGAGTGGGTGGGGACGCTGAAGGACGCGCGTGCGGATCTCGTCGCGCAGTTCCTCGATCCGGCGGAGCGATCGGCCGCCGGCTTTCGGCAGCAAGCGCGGGCGAAGCTCGACGAGCTGAAGCGCGGGTACGTCGACGCGTACCTGGTCCTTCACGCGCGGGCCAGGCTCGGGGTCGATGACGACAGGCGCAAGGGCCGGCTGCTCCAGGACGAGCGCCTGCAACAACTGCAGAATCTGGCGACGATCGACCTGATGCCCAGGCAGCAACTGACGGACTTCCAGCTCCGTCTGGCTGCGCTCAAGAGCTGTTTCGCGTTGACAGAGCAGGAACTGGACGCGGCCGCCGAGTGCCCTCACTGCGCCTTCCGGCCGTCGGCCGAGCCTGTTCAGGAGGCGGCCGGCAACGTGCTCTCCGGGTTGGACGCCGAGCTGGACACCCTGATCTCGACCTGGACCGGCATCCTGCTGAGCAACCTGGGGATCCGACCACCCGCGACCAGTTGGAGCTGCTCGGGACCGACCAGCGCAAGCTGGTGCAGGCGTTCATCGCATCCGGCACGCTCCCCGATCACGAGATTCGCGACTTCATCGACGCGGTCGCGCAGGTGCTGTCCGGCCTCTCGAAGGTGGTTGTCACCGCCGAGGAACTCTGCCGCGTGCTCTTCCCGAGCGGATCGCCGGCAACGCCTGGCCAACTGAAGAAGCGCTTCGGCGACTACGTCGACGAAAGGGCGAAGGGAATGGACGAGGCGAAGGTGCGGATCGTCATCGAGTAGCCGGCGAGTCGGTGCCCAAGGTGCGCCCGCAAGCCTTCGTTCGCGACCCCCCGGGTTGCCGGCCGCCGAATGGGATTCGGGTAGAATGAATGCTCGATATTCTACCGGGGACCCTGCAATGAGCCTCAACATCAAGAACGACGAGACGTGTCGGCTCGCCGGCGAACTCGCCCGGCTGACCGGCGAGACGATGACCGGCGCGATTACCGTCGCGTTGCGCGACCGCCTGGAGCGGGAGCAGCGTCGGCGGGACGTGGATGTCCGTGTCGAGAAGCTGCTCGCTATCGGGGAACGCTGCGCCAAAAGGCTGGATCCGGGGCCGTCGGCCGCGGATCATGGCGACCTTCTCTATGACGAACGGGGGTTGCCCACGTGATCGTCGATACTTCGGCAGTCCTGGCCGTGCTGTTTCGCGAAGCGGACGCCGCGCTCTACGCCAGAATGATCGCGACCGCTTCACCTTGCCGGCTGTCAGCGGCCAATCTCCTGGAAGCGTCAATCGTCATCGGGCGCCGCGGGGCTGTAACGGACGGCGATCTCGATCTCTTTATCGAAGACGGGGTGATCGAGTTGATGCCGGTTACGCTGGAACAAGTGGATTTCGCCCGCCGCGCCTGGCGACGGTTCGGCAAGGGCAATCATCGGGCGGCGTTGAACTTCGGCGACTGCTTCGCCTATGCGCTGGCGCAGACCACCGGCGAGCCGCTGCTGTTCAAGGGGGACGATTTCGCTCACACCGATGTCGAGGCGGCATGACCCCGGATGGGAAACGTCCCCCGAGCGACGGCATGACGCAGGACGAACTGATCGAAACCAGGACAGCGATGGGTCGCGCGACTTGGTCACTGACCATGTCGGGCGGCGCCCTGAACGGAACATGGTCAGTCAGCGGAGCATGGCCACTGACCATGTCAGCGGTATGCCCGAGCGGAACATGGTCACTGACCATGTAATCGCCTTGCGGGCCGCTCGCATGCGCAAGGGCCGGGAGGATGAACGTGGCGGCGAAGAGTGACCCCGGCCCCAAGCTGTTCCGCGCGTCCGCGGCGCGCAACTCGGGGCCGGTAGAGTGTCTCGGGACGACCTTCGAGTCGGACGAGGCACGCCGGGAGTACTTCCTCGAGCGCTTGAAGGAGAAGCTGCCGGAACTTCGGCGACGGCCCGACTTTCCCGTCGGCGAGGACGAGGACATCCTGCGGCTGTCCGATCCGCCGTACTACACGGCCTGTCCCAATCCGTTCGTGAACCAGTTCGTCGAGCACTACGGCCGGCCCTACGACCCCGACGAGCCGTATCATCGCGAGCCGTTCGCCGTCGACGTCAGCGTCGGGAAGACCGATTCCCTCTACCGGGCGCACGGCTATCACACGAAGGTGCCGCACCTGGCGATTGTGCCGTCGATTCTCCACTACACCCAACCGGGCGACCTCGTCCTCGACGGATTCTGCGGCTCGGGCATGACCGGCGTTGCGGCGCAATGGTGCGGCACGGCGCCGCGTACCTACCGCCGAGCGCTCGAGCAGAGATGGAAGGCCGAGGGACGAGAGCCACCGAAGTGGGGCGCCCGACGGGTCGTTCTCGGTGACCTGTCGCCGGCGGCTACTTTCATTGCCGCCAACTACAACCTTCCCTTCGACGTTTCGGGGTTCCGCGAGGCGCCTGCCCAACTGCTGCGGGAGGTCGACGCGGAGATCGGCTGGATGTACGAGACGCTCCACACGGACGGACAGACCACGGGGCGGATCAACTACACCGTCTGGAGCGAGGTCTTTTCCTGTCCGGACTGCGCGGGCGAAGTGGTGTTTCTGGACGAGGCGCTGGACAGGGATACCAGCCGCACGCGATCTTCTTTTCCCTGTCCGCATTGCGCGGCGAGCCTGACCAAGGGCAACCTCGTGCGCTTGTTCGAGACACTCGTCGATCCTGCGTCGGACCAGCCCTGGAAACGCATTCGTTTGCGACCCGTCCTGATCGACTACAACGTGGGCGATGCAAGGTACGAAAAGGAACCGGACGCCGCCGACCTGCACGTCCTGGAGAGTGTTGCCGGTCTCCCGTTGCCGTCGGAAGTGCCGACCGACCCCTTCCCCATCGACGAGATGTACCACGGATCTCGTCTTGCGCCGAAGGGGTTCACGCACGTTCACCACCTGTTCCTGCCGCGGGCGGCGCATGCCCTGGCGGCGATGTGGCGACGCGGCGGTATGTGCGATGAGCATCGGTTAAGAAACAGCCTGCTCTTTCTTGTCGAGCAGGCCATTTCGGCGCCTTCCACCGCGGCCGCTGATCGCGACGACTCCACGACCGCGGAGTCGCCCACGGCAGGAGACGGTCCGACATCGTCGATGCCATCCGCTGACTCGGCGAAACTGTTGACCACGCTCTCGGCGACCCAATGGCAAATTGTCGAACTCTGTGACGTTCCCCGCCGCCTCGCCCAACGTCATGGTAGCGATCGGCGAGACCGACCGCAGCCTCTTCAAGACACAGCACGTCGATCCGTTGCTGGAAGCCGGCATCCTGCGCATGACGATTCCGGGCAAGCCGACGGCGGCGGCTCAGCGCTATGTTCTGACTGAAGCCGGAGCCGCGCTCAAGGCCGCCCGACTCGGCAGACCGGAAAACGAACGACGTGGCCAGCCGTAATCCGGCGCCCGATCTCCTGTCGGAGTCCGCAGCACAGGGCGAAAGCCGCAGACCTTCCGGGAAATCCATCCGCAGTTCATCCGCAAGCTCGGCGGCTGGCGAATGATCGAGCTCTTGGCGTTCCTGGAGCAGAACGTGGTGCCCGGTCAACCTTCGCGACGAGAGCCGTGCCAGACTCTCGTCAAGCAGAACCCGCACGGGCCAGAATGAAATCGCGCGCCAAGTCCAGCGCAGCGAGTGCCTGTTCCTTGGACACCGATGGGAACTGGTCCAGGAAATGGTCGAGAGTCTCTCCGCCTTCCAGGTAGTCGAAGAGAGACCGAACCGGCACCCGCGTGCCGCGAAACACGGGCGTGCCTCCGGAGATTTCCGGGTCGCTGTGGACGACGGATTGCGATTCAGCCTGCATCTCCTCGATGATAATCCAGCCCCCGACCGACGCGGCAACTCCACCGTCGTGGCTCTGGGGCTCGTCGGCCGGCGCGCCGGTTGGCGCTCAGATCTCCGGCGAGCCTATCGCATCTTCTGCCCGCCGTTTCTGATGCGCACGGTCCGTTTTCTGACGTCTTCCCACGCTCGCGAGGTGACGCATGTCGGCGGACGACCGGAGGCCGCAGGGTCTCGATCCCGGGCAACTGGATGCGCTGGCGAACCTCGTGACGGAGATCTGTCCGACAGCATCAAGCGGCCGCTGGACTTCAGCATTCTTGGGTGCCGGCCACGGAACCGGCGCGGGTGGCGCGCTGTTCGTCCTCGGCTGGAGCTCTGCCGGCCTTTCGTATCAGTCCGGCAGTTCGACCCGGCGTCGGAAATCCTGCTCGTCCACGCACGCGAGCGCCGCGGCCATCAGCGCGTCGCGCGGAACGGCGGCGAGCGCGGTCGATGCGGCCGGAAACCCGTCCGATACCGGAATCCCGCGCACCCGGAGCGTGCTGCGCACGATCTCTGCCAGCTCCTCGGCGCGCCCAGCGGCCTGCCCCTCCTCGCGCGCCTGCTCGCCGAGCGAACGCAACAGCGGCGTGTCGTCGGGGCCGGTTCCCTCCCGTGCGCCGAGCGTCCGTCCGACACGCTCCAGCACGCGCCACGTCCGTGCGCTCGGTTCCGGCTCGGTCAGGGCCGTGTGGATCTCCGCCGCCGTCCAGCCTGGGAAGGCCCGGCTCGCCGTCGCGGACCGATACCGACCTTCGTCCAGCCGGTGGATGGTCACGCCCGCGGGGCGCCGGCGGCGCGCCCCGGCCGGCGGCACCACGACCCACAGCTCGGGGAATCCCCAGGACTCGTAGAGCGGCAGCTTGCCGGGACGGACGTCCGTCGTGTGGTCCACCTCCAGCACCACGTCCGGCACGTCGTGCTCGCCGATGACCAGCGATCCCGCCGGTAGCCGCGCCCGGCCGGGGTGCAGGTACAGGGTCTCGTCCGCCTGCATCATCCGCTCGGGGGCGCCGCGGGCATCCCGAACGAGCAGGTCGACGGAGCCGAACGACGCGATCGGCGTGCCCCGCACCAGGGCGATCCGCTCCGCCAGGTGAATCAGCCGCCGCGACGTGCCCTCGTGGACGCCGCCAGTCGGCTCCGCCACCACCCACGCCGTCTCGGTCCGGGCGTCCCAGTACTCGAGGCGGCTCTCGAAGTCCGGGAGCCGGTCGGTCAGCAGGCGCACGGGGCGGCACCCGGGGAAGCGCGAGGCGTAGTCCGCGGGCGCGGCGCGACTCCGCCCCGAGCCCGGCGCCCGCGCACCGGTTTCCGCTGCCACCTCGTCACCGCGCGCCACCCATCCCCGATCGCCCATGGGGCATCATACCACCGTGTGTTCACGTGCCTTTCGCCGCCGATGGCCAACCGGTTTCATGTCAGAATGCAGGGTTGGCCTGAAGGGAGGAGCGCTCGATACATGCCGGTACGGCAGGTGCTCGACCGGGGCGGCGTCCCGGTCAGAATCTTCACCGACGACGTCGACCAGGCGTCGATACAGCAGCTCGCCGGGGTCTCGCGGCTGCCGATCGTCGTGGGCCACGTGGCCGCGATGCCCGACGTGCACGTCGGCATCGGGGCGACGATCGGTTCGGTGATCCCGACCCGGCGTGCGCTGATCCCGGCCGCGGTCGGCGTCGACATCGGCTGCGGGATGAGCGCCGCGCGGCTCACGCTCGACGCTTCCAGGCTCCCCGACTCGCTGCGCCCGGTCCGCGAGGCGATTGAAGAGGCGGTCCCCGTCGGCTTCGCCGCCCACCGGGAGCCGGTCGCGGACCGGGACGTGCTCGATGCGTTGCGGCCCGGCCTCGAGCGGATCCTGGCCCGTCACGAGCGGATCGGGAAGATGATCCGCGACGTGCGCGGCAAGTGGCCGCGGCAGCTCGGAACGCTCGGCGGGGGAAACCACTTCATCGAGGTGTGCCTGGACGAGGCGGACCGCGTGTGGGTGATGCTCCATTCCGGTAGCCGCGGCGTGGGCAACGTGCTGGGGCGCTACTTCACGCAGCTCGCGAAGCGCGACATGGAACGGCACCTCGCCCGCCTGCCGGCCAAGGACCTCGCCTACCTGGAGGAAGGGGCGGAGCACTTCGCGGACTACGTCGACGCGCTCACCTGGGCGCAGCGTTACGCCCTGGAGAACCGGCGTCTGATGATGGCGCGCATCCTCGCCGCGCTGCGGGGGCTGCTGCCGCCGTTCGCGTTGGACGGGACGGCGGTGGAGTGCCACCACAACTACGTGGCGGAGGAGGAGCACTTCGGCGAGCCGGTCTACGTGACCCGTAAAGGCGCCATTCGGGCCGGCCGCGGCGAGATGGGCATCATCCCCGGCAGCATGGGGGCGCGGTCGTTCATCGTGCGCGGGCGCGGATCGGAGGAGTCGCTCCAGTCGTGCGCCCACGGGGCGGGCCGGCGGATGAGCCGCTCGGAAGCGAAGGCCTCCTATACGGCGGCCGACCTGGAACGGCAGACGGCGGGCGTCGAGTGCCGCAAGGACGCCAGCGTCATCGACGAGATCCCGGGCGCCTACAAGGACATCGACACCGTGATGGCCAACTCCTCCGACCTCGTGGACGTGGTCCACACCCTCAAGCAGGTCGTCTGCGTGAAGGGGTAGCTGGTCGTGCAGCGCCGGTCAGGGCTGGACCACGACTAGGTCCTCGAAGTGGCGGCGGTAGAACCCGCGGTCGCGGGTGACGAGACGACTGGCCTGCACCCGGGCGTGGGCGCCGACCACGAAATCGGAGAGGATGCGTTCGCGGCTGCCTCCGGCAGAGCGGTACGCGCGCCATTATCCGTCCCGACAGGAACAGCGCGTTCGCGTTCGGGGACTCGCGCCGGATTCGGGCGTCCGCCAGAAACGCATCCAGCTCGTGCATCCGTTCGAAGTTGGCCGCCAGCTCGGCGTACACGAGGTCGCACAGGACGAGCGGTCCCAGTGTTGCGCTCGTTTCGATCAACGCGAGCGATCGGTCGACGAAGTTCGGATTCGGGCGCAGCACGTCCAACAGAACGCTGGTGTCCACCGCGGTGATCATGATCCGCGGATGTCGTCGATGAACTCGTCGACCGACTCGGGCATCGACAGGCGTCCCACCCATTTGCGAAGGCCGGTCTGGACCGCCGCCGCGCGCGCCTTGCGCAGAATGAGATCGCCTCTCGATTCGATGAACGTGACTTCGTCGTGCGGCTCGAGGCCGTACTTTTGCCGGAGCGTCTTGGGAATCGTGACCTGACCCCGCTCGCCGATGCGCATACCTTGAGTATGAATACGTATCAAAAAGATGTCAATTCAGGCAGGAAAGGGGCCGAGGAGAGGGGGACCAGCTTGACAGCACGGGGCCGTATTTTGAATAATCAAAATACAAGTCATGCATAGAGCAAAATCACGGTTTCTGTCCTGCAAAACCACGTCGGTGCTGCTGCTGGCGAGCTGGGCGGCCGCGGCTTCCGCGCAATCCCCGGCGGCCGCGGGCGGCGCCGCGACATCCCGGACCGGGCCGATCTCCGGCTACATGGACTTCCACGTCAACGACGCGCAGCACGCCGACCCGGTGCTCGACTTCCACCGCTTCGTGCTGCTCTTCACCCACAGCTTCTCCGAGCGCGTGCGCTTCGTGTCGGAGCTGGAGCTGGAGCACGCCGTCGTCTCGCCGGAGACGGACGGAGAGCTGGAGCTGGAGCAGGCCTACGTCGACTTCCTCATCAGCCGGCCTTTCAACCTGCGGGCGGGGATGGTGCTGGCGCCGGTCGGGGTCATCAACGAGCGGCACGAGCCGCCGGTCTTCCACGGCGTCGAGCGGCCGTTCGTGGAGACCGTGATCATCCCGACCACCTGGTTCGGAGCCGGGGCCGGCGTGCACGGCGAGCTGCGGGGGGGCTTCCGCTACCGCGCGTACGCGATGGAGACGCTCGACGCGGCGCGGTTCGGCGCCGACGAGGGGTTGCGCGAGGGGCGGCAGAAGGGCGCCGAGGCGAACGGCCGGCACGTGGCCGGCACGGGCCGGGTGGAGTACGTCGGGACGCCGGGCCTGGTGCTCGGCGCAAGCGTCTGGAGCGGCGACACGGGGTTCGCGTTCCCCCGCGTGGACACCGGCGTCACACTGGCCGAGGCCGACGGGCGCTACCGTGTCGGCGAGTTCGCCGTGCGCGGGCTCTACGCGCACGTGTTCCTCGACGGGATGGAGGACCTGAACCGCGCCGTCACGCGCATCACCGGCGTCAGCCCCAACGTGGCCGAGCAGATGCGCGGCTTCTATCTGGAGGGCTCGTACTTCATCGTCCCGCGGCCGGCGCCGCGCGAGGTGGCCCTGTTCCTGCGCTACGAGAACTTCGACACGCAGTACCGCATGCCGGCGGGGTTCGCGCCGCTGCCGGCGTTCGACCGCGACGACTGGATCGTCGGCGCCACCTGGTTTCCCGATCCCGACGTGGCGGTCAAGGTGGACTACACGGTGCTCCGCAACCGGAGCACCGTCATCGACGCGCCCAACGCCTTCAACGTCGGGCTGGGGTGGTGGTTCTGATGCGGCGCCGGCTGGCAGCGGCGGTTCTGGCGGCCGGCGTGCTGCTGCCCGGCGTGGACGGTGGGCCGGCCCGGCCGGCCGCGGCCGGGCCGGGAGCGGCCAGCGGCCGGGGGGGTGGGCAGGAGGCGGCCCGCGGGGCGGTAGATCGCGAGCCCCGCGTCGTGCGGATCCTGGCCGAGCGGTTCAGCTTCACGCCGTCCGAGATCCGCGTGGCGCGCGGCGCCACCCTGGAGCTGCGCATTCGAAGCGACGACACGATGCACGGATTCCGCATGGTCGGCCGCGACGTGAACCTGCTGGTGCCGAAGCGGCGCCAGGGCGAGGCGGTGGTCGTCTTCGAGGCGGTCGAGGTCGGGCGGTACGACTTCGAATGCTCACGGCTGTGCGGGGCCGGCCACAACTTCATGCGGGGCGCGATCGTCGTCGAGGACCACTCGCCGGCGGATCGGCGGGGCGCCGCCGTCGAAGCGCCTGCCGGGAGGGCGTCGAGCGGCGCGGACGGCGGTGGATCCCGATGATCGCCGAGCAGTGCGGACGGCGGTGGATCCTGATGATCGCCGAGCGACGCGCGCTTGCACGGCGGTCGGCCGCGGCCGGAGCGGTTGCGCGGAGGGGGGCCACGGCCGGGGCGGTGCTGCTGGCGCTGGCGATCCTCGCGGTCGGGCGGCCCGCGGCACAGCATCAGGTCCTGCCCGGCGATCCGCTGCCCGGCCTGACGCCGGTGGAGTTCGAGGAGTTCATGCTCGGACTCGACGACTTCCTCGAGGTCGAGGACGCCGAGGAAGGGCTCGGCCCGGCCTACAACAACACGAGCTGCGCGGGCTGCCACAACGTCCCGGCCATCGGCGGGATCGCGCCCATGACCACCACGCGCGCCGGCATCCGGGAGCCGGACGGGACGTACCGCGACGTCGAGCCGGACCGCGGCTCGCTGTTCCAGATCTTCTCGATCCCGACCCACGCCTGCCAGTCGGTGATCCCGCCCGAGGCGAACGTCATCGCCAAGCGGGTTCCGATCCCGCTGTTCGGCGCCGGCCTGATCGAGGCGATCCCCGACGCCGCGCTCGAGGCGCTCGCCGATCCGGATGATCTCGACCGCGACGGCGTCAGCGGGCGGGCTCCGATCGTCCTCGACCTGGTGACGGGCGAGCCGCGGGTGGGCCGCTTCGGGTGGAAGTCGCAGCGGGCGACGCTGCTGGACTTCGGGGCGGACGCCTATCGCAACGAGATGGGGATCACGAACGACCTGTTTCCGGCCGAGCTCACGTTCCGGCTGTCGGTGCGGCAGCTCGCGCTCTGCGACGAGACGCCGGACCCCGAGGACATCGTCGATCCGTCGACCGGCCGGCGCGGCATCGACAACTTCGACGCGTTCATGCGGCTGCTGGCGCCGCCCGCCCGGGGAGAGCGCTCGCCGCTGACGGCGGTCGGCCGCCAGGTGTTCGACGCCATCGGCTGCGCGGCGTGCCACGTGCCGGTGCTCGCGACCGGACCGAGCGCCAATCCGCTCTTCGACCGGCAGCCGGTCGCACTGTTCTCGGACCTCCTGCTGCACGACGTGGGGACCGGCGACGGCATTCGGCAGGCCGGGGCCGAGCCGGGCGAGCTCCGGACGCCGCCGCTCTGGGGCCTGCGCCTTCGGCGACCGCTGCTGCACGACGGCAGCGCCGCCACGGCGGTCGAGGCGATCCGGCGGCACGGGAACGAGGCGGCCCTGGCGCGGGAGGGCTTCGAGCGCCTCGCGCCGGCCGACCGCGCGGCGCTGGCCGCGTTTCTCGACTCGCTCTAGGGAGCCTGCCCCGCTTCTGCGGCGCAGCTTCCGAGGACCGCGGTGGAGACGCCGACCGCTCGGTGCGCGACCGACGCGGATCGCGAACTCTCACGCGGCCCGAAGGCCGGTCGCCGTGGTACGCTTCTGCCGCGCATGCCGCCGTCCAGCACCGTCGAGAACTACCTGAAGGCCATCTATCAGGCCGAGATCGCCCACGGCGACGAGGGCGCACTGGTGCCGATGGGGCGGCTCGCCAGCGCCCTGCACGTCGTGCCCGGGACCGCCACCACGATGGTGAAGGCCCTGGCCGACTCCGGGCTGGTGCGCTACGAGCCGTACGCCGGCGTGCGCCTGACGCCCGCGGGACAGAAGCTGGCCGCGCTGGTGCTCCGCCGCCACCGCCTGATCGAGCTGTTCCTGGTGAAGGTGCTCGACATGAGCTGGGCCGAGGTGCACGACGAAGCCGAGCGACTCGAGCACGCGGCGTCCGACCGCCTCATCGACCGGATCGACGCCATGCTCGGCCGGCCGGCGGTCGACCCCCACGGGGATCCGATTCCGGATCCCGACGGCGCCATCGCGAAGCCGCGGTACCAGAGCCTG
The DNA here is from genome assembly GCA_011523485.1 of Acidobacteriota bacterium. The sequence goes on along the minus strand of WTGR01000221.1, from coordinate 1,346 downwards.
CTGACCTGTCCGCTGGACACGCCGGTCGTTCTGACGCGGGTCACCGACCAGGACGCCGGGTTCCTCCGTTTCCTGGAGAGCCACGACCTGACGCCCGGCCAGTCGATCCGGGTCGCGGTGCGCGACGAGGCCGCCGACCACGTGCAGGTCCGCATCGCGCCCGACCGGCCGGTGATGATCGGCATGCGGGCAGCGGCGAAGCTGCTGGTGGCGCCGCGCGGTTGAGCGCGGGTGGGAGGCGATGGACATCGATCGGGAGCAGTGGTCGGGCGAGGGCGACTTCACCGAGCAGTTGCTGGCGTGGCTCGCCGACCGGGACGACATCGTCTTCCTGCGGGTCGAGGACGCGGTGGCGACGCGGGCGGAGGTCGACTACAACTTCATCAGCAACGAGATCTACGTCGGCTTCCGGACGCGTGATCGGCAAGAGCGGCGCCGGTTGTGGGGCATCATCCCCGTCCGGCGGACCGTGGCCGAGAAGGTGACGACCATGGAGGCGCTCGAGACGGCCCTGGCGGGCGACCCGGAGCTGGGGGCTCCGGACTACGCGGACGAGGGCATGATCCAGTACCTGTACACCCAGCGGGTGATTCCGCCCTACCAGACCCGAGGCTACAAGCTGATCGAGCTGGTGCGGATCTACGAGGCGGGCTCCGCGCCGCGGGACTGACGGGACGACATGGACACCGGGGACGTTCGCCGCCGGGTGCGGCGCACCATCGACGAAGCGCGGGCGCGGGCCACCGAGAGGCGCCGGGACACGGCGGCAGCCGAGGTGGACGGTGGTAGGGTTCTCCGGGCAGTCGCTACGCCCCTCTTCAGGACGGTGGCGTCGGCGCTCAAGGCAGAGGGCTACCGCTTCGGGGTGGAGACGCCCGCGGGCGCGGTTCGCCTGTCGCCCGGCGGCGCGAGCGAGGACGTCATCGAGCTGGCTCTGGACACGGCCCGCGTGCCGCCCGCGCTGATGGGCAGGACGGCGTACGCGCGGGGCCGGCGTCTCCTGAGTGACGAGCGCGTCGTCGCCGAACACCCCGCGCTCGGCGACCTCGCCGCGGAGGATGTGCTGGACTTCGTGCTCTCGGCGTTGGCGCCGCTGATCGAGCGGTAGCGCGACCTTGCGGCCGCTGCGCGGCGATCAGACCGCGCCGTCGCTCTTCAGGCGCTCCACCTCTCCGTCCGAGTAGCCGAGCTCGCCGAGAATCGCGACCGTGTGCTGCCCCAGCACCGGCGGCGGCGTGCGGACCGCGCCAGGGGTCTCGCCCAGCTTGACCGGGACGCCGAGCTGGCGGATGGCGCCGGCCACCGGGTGTTCGAGGGCGATCACCATCGCGCGCTCGACGATCTGC
>WTGR01000802.1 GCA_011523485.1 Acidobacteriota bacterium | reverse complement strand
CAAGCCCAGTCGACGGCACTTCAGAAATGATCACTTGTTCGAGCTCGCCAACACGGCACGATGATCTCTGTCACGCCGCCCCGGATCTTTGGAACCGGGCTGATAGCCCTCGATCTGGTCATCGGGGTGGATCCCGAGACACCCGCGCGCTGTTGGGCGGGTGGGACGTGCGGCAACGTGCTCTCCATTCTGGCTTGGCTCGGATGGGATGCCTACCCGGTCGCACGGATGGACGGAGATGCGGCCTCCGAGCGCGTGCGCGCGGACATGGCGCGCTGGGGCGTGCGTTTCGACTGGACGACCTGCGCTCCCACTACCCCTACGCCGATCATCGTTCAGGAAATTCGACGCGGCCGGGATGGACGCCCGCGGCACCGATTTTCCTGGTCCTGCCCGCGTTGCGGCAAGTGGCTGCCGCCCTTCAGGGCGATTACGGTCAACGCGGTGGAGCGGATCAAGCCGGCGCTGGCGGACACGTCGGTGTTCTTCCTCGATCGCCTGTCGCGTGCGAACCTCGACTTGGCTGCTGAGGCGTCGGCTCGCGGTGCGGTCGTCATGTTCGAACCGTCCGGCAGAACCACGGACAAGCTCATGTCGGAGGGGCTCGCACTCGCTCATGTAGTCAAGTACGCCGACGATCGCCTTGCCACCGTCCACGGCGCAATGGAAGAAGGCTCCGCGGCATTGTTGGAAGTGCGGACCCTTGGAGAGCGAGGTCTGGACTATCGCCATCGGCTCCGCCGCGGCGTTTCCGAGTGGATGCATCTCAAAACAGTATCTGCGCCGCGGCTTGCCGACGCCTGCGGCTCCGGCGATTGGTGCACGGCCGGCTTCATTGCCAAGGCTGCGGTCGACGGGCAGAGAGGGCTGCGCCGCGCCGGCGCTCGCGGCGTACGGGCGGCGCTGCGGTACGGACAGACGCTCGCGGCGTGGAACTGCTGCTTCGAGGGTGCGCGGGGTGGCATGTACGCCGTTACCCGCGCAGCATTCGAGACGCAGATTGCGGATCTCCAGGAAGGCCAACTCAAGGAAATCGACGGAAGACCTGACGGAGGCGAATCGACAAGGGGTGTGACCTGTCCGGCCTGCTCACCGGAGTGAGGGCCGGCTATACTGGAAGAGCCAGCCTGACCGCCTGCCTGCAATCGCCGCGCGCAACGTGCGGCTCGGGGTGACGACGATGACGATCCTTCGGATGCGACAGGCTCTGCTTTCTGCGATCGGTGGTCTCGCGCTGACCGTGGCGCCCGCGGCGGCGCAACAGCACGTCCCGGACACCGGCGGGCGCGTCTACGGACTGGTCGGCGGCGGGTTCGGCGACGGCACGTTCATCGCGACCGGCGCTGGCGCAGGTCTCCGGCTGACGCCGCACATCGGCCTCGATCTGGAGCTGACGCACCTGTCCGACCGCGGCGGCACGATCACGGACACACCCTGGTTCGGCGGCGTCTCCGTCTTCAGCGCGACCTCGGCAGCCACCGTCGCCGAGGACTTTCCGCCCGTCGGGATCGAGGACTACCCGTTTCCTCTCTCCTTCGAGGACCGGGGACGGGACGTGACGACGTTTCTGACGAAGTTCACCGCAGAGTTCCCGATTGCGGACGGCCTCCTGTTCCCCTACCTCACCGGCGGAGGCGGCGTCGGCCGCGTAACGGAGCGCTTCGGCATCGTTTTCGATCCGATCCCGTGGCTACCGTTGGACCACGGCCCGTCGACCGCTCAGGCGAACGCCGCCCGCGACGCAGGCGGCACGGCCTATTCCAGCGACTTCTCGACCTCCTTCCCGGGGCCCTCCGCGTACTCCGAACTCGGACTCGCCCTCGTGCTCGGCGGTGGGGTCGACGTGCGACTGTGGCGGGGACTCGGCGCCGGCGTCGACATCCGCTGGTTGCGGGTGCTCCGCGACTACGGCGCGCTCGACACGGCACAGGTGACGGCGCGGGCGAGCTACCGGTTCTGAGGCCCTGGGGAAAGCAGCCACGGGCAGCCGTGACCACCCGGAACGGACAATAGGAAGCGAAGGGTCGATGAGGTGCGTAGACGGGCCGGACTCTCGGCAGCCCGGCCCGTTTCGAGGTCAACGCCGAATCACCGCATGAAGCTCAGTGTGCCTTCATCGACGGCCGGCGGCTGGCACATGTCGTTGGTGGCCCACGTCCCTTCCATCGTGGTCGCGTCGAACGATGTAACCGACACGTCGATCGCGCAGCCCTCCGGGAAATACTGCGGGAACCCGTCGAGTGTGAACGAGAGCTCCGCGGTCATGTCCATGGCCGTTCCCGTCACCGAACCAGCGAGTTCCGCCTGCGCAGGCGCCCCGAGCGCGACGAGCGTCGCGGGCATCTGCATCGACCACGTACCGGTCACGTTGGCTCCGTCCTGGCTGAGCTCCGTACTGGCGTCGCCGGTGACGAAAACCCCCTCGACGCTTCCCGACCAGGAACCGGTGAGCGTGATTGGCTCGGGTTCGGGCTCCACGGGCGTGGGCGCGGTCGGGCTGTCGTCGCCGCCGCAAGCTGCAGCCAGCAACGCGAAACACAGAAAGAGCGCCCAGCGGGCGCTGCTGCTCTTCAACATGAGTCGTTCCGATACCTTTCGTCGCCGGCTTCCCGCGCGCCGGGGAGTCGACGCCGCGCAGAGGCTGAGCGGCGCCCTTGTCGAACAGTCTCGCCGGCGCCGAAGGCTCGACCAACGCAACCGTCGCCGGCGTGTCGGCGTCACACCGGCCATCGTCGGCCGGCGAAGCGGCCGGCCGACGATGGCCGGCTGCTCCGCTAGTGGTCCCCGTCGGCGTCGTTGTGCATGTCCAGAGTTCCTTCGTCACTTGCAGCGCAATCGCTGCCCTCGGTTTCCCACGTGGCCTCCAGATCGTCCTCCGCGAACGAACTGACATCGACGTGGACCTCGCAGTCGTGGCCCAAAGCGTCGTGGAAAATCTCCTTGAACGTAAGATGGAGCTCGGCGGTCTCTCCCGTCACCATGCCTGTCACATCACCCCCGAACTCCTCATCGGCCGCAGCCGTGCCCGTTAGCAGAGCCGCGAGCGCCAGGGGCATCATCTCCATGTGCCAGTCGCCGGTCACGCTCATGTCGCCCTGCTGCTCCAGGTGCATAAACGCTTCGCCGTCGATCAGGTTGCCGTGGACGTGTCCGTGCCATTCGCCGGTAATCGTCACCGGCTCGGGTTCGGGCTCGGGCGCCGGCGGCGGTGTCGGCGTCGGCGCCGTCGGGGCGGGGTCATCGCCACAGGCGGCGCTCAGCAACGCAAAGCAGAGAACGACAGCCCAGCGGGCACGGTTGCTCTTGAACATGAAACGGTCCTTCGCCTTTCCGCAAGCGCCCCGCCCTCCCTCGGGACCTTGCCGAGTGGCGCGGCTCAGAGGCTGAGCGGCGCCGTGTTGAGTAATCCCGTGCTGTCGCCGAGCTTCTCGGCCGGCACGCCGGCCTTGTCGAGCACCGTCAACAGCAGATTCGTGTAGGGCGTGTCCGCCGCGTAGGCCCGGTGCCGTCCGCCGTGGAGCCGCCCGCCGC
>WTGR01000006.1 GCA_011523485.1 Acidobacteriota bacterium | reverse complement strand
TAGGCCTGGAAGTCGTACGTCCGATGGGTCATCAGCCAGTCCCCGGGGTCGGGGTTCCGCAGCATCTCGTCGGTGACCGGTACGAACGGCCGAACCTCGCGGGTGATGGTCTCGTCCTGCTGCGCGCTCAGCAGGGGTGGGAAGGACAGGACCGCGACACCGAGAAGCAGAGTCGCGAACGTCAGTGGTCGGTGCGGCATGGTTGTCTCCTCAGGAGCGGCTTCGGCGTCGCTACGGCGCAGGATCACCCTCCTTGCTGCCCGCAACCATACGCCAACCGGGTGCGTTTCGCACTGTCGGGACTGCTTCCGGCCGCGGGTTCGCCAGGTCGGCGGGGCAGTGCCGCGGACACCCGCGCCGAGCCGACCGTTCAGGTTGCGGAGCGTCCCGGCGGGGCCTTGTCACGGCGTAGGCGAGACGCGTGATCGGTTAGGATCTATAGGGTTATGGATGATCACGGGCTGCGCGTCTACGACTCGATTCTCGGTCTGCTCTCCGACGCCGACAACCCGACCCCGCTGGTCCGCCTGAACCGGGTGACGCCGTTCCGGCATACGCAGGTCTACGGCAAGCTGGAGTGGTACAACCCGTTCGGGGCGGTCAAGGACCGCGTGGCGGCCAACCTGGTCGCGGACGGCGAGGCGCGCCAGACGGTGCAGGAGAAGCAGAAGCTGGTGGAGCCGACGTCCGGCAACACCGGCATGGCGCTGGCGATGATCGCCAACGCCAGGGGCTACTCGCTGACGACGCCGCTGTCGAGCGAGATTCCGCTGGAGAAGCGCACCATGCTGCGGTTCTTCGGGGCCGACGTGATGGAGCTGGCCGACACCCTGTGCCCGGCCCCGGGCGCCCCGGAAGGCGCTATCGCGAAGGCGATGGAGATCGGGGACCGACCCGATTTCCACATGCTGAACCAGTACGTCAACGAGGCGAACCCCGAGGCGCACTACAAGACGACGGGGCCCGAGATCTGGCGCCAGACCGCGGGCCGGGTGACGCATTTCGTGGCCGGTCTGGGCACCTGCGGAACCATCACCGGCACCGGACGGTTTCTCAAGGAGCAGGCCGACGGGGTGCAGGTGTTCGGCGTGCATCCGAAGGAGGGGCACGACATCCCCGGCGTCCGCAGCATCCGGCAGCTCCAGCAGACGAAGCTGTTCTTCCCGGACGAGTACGACGGGCTGGTCGAGGTGAACAACCAGGAAGCGTTCGAGCTCTGCCTGCGGCTCAACCGCGAGGAGAGCCTCGTCGCCGGTCCCAGCTCGGCCATGGCCCTGGCCGGCGCGTTCAAGCTGGTGCCGGACGAGCCGGGCAACGTCGTGGTGGTGATCTTCCCCGACAACGCCTTCAAGTACGCCTCGTCGGTGGTCAAGCACCTGCCGGGGCTCGTCGCGCAGGAGGCGAAGCCGGCCGCACCGCCGCCCAATCCGCTGCTCGACACGATGAAGGAGAACGTGCGGGGCAACCCCGACCTGACCATCGACGTCGAGTCGGCGCACGCGCAGCTCCAGAACGGCAAGCCGTTCGTGATTGACGTCCGGCCCCGGAAGCAGTACGAGGAGGCGCACGTGCCCGGCGCCGTCAACCGGCCGCTGGCCGAGCTTCCGGAGAACCACGCCGGGCTGCCGGCGGATCGCGACGCGCCGATCCTGAGCGTCTGCCAGCGCGGGAACGCGTCGCTGTCGGGGCTGCTGTTCCTCAAGTCGCTCGGCTACCGCAACGTGCGGAGCATGACGGGCGGCACGCTCGCGTGGCGGGAGAAGGGCTTCGCCATCGAGTCCGGCGCGGAGTCGGACTGAGCCGACGTGGGGCGGACCGATGCTGACGCTGTGCGCCGAGGCCGACGCCGGCATCCGGCGCCACGGCCGCGAGACGTACCCGCACGAGTGCTGCGGGGCGCTCATCGGCAGGGGCGATCGGGTGGTCGAGGCGCTGGCCCTGCCCAATACGACCGAGGAGGGATCGCGGCGCCGGTTTCGCGTGCGGCCGGTCGACTACCGCGCGGCCGAGCGGCGGGCGGACGCGCTGGGCGCCGATCTGCTGGGCTTCTATCACTCGCACCCGGACCATCCGGCGCGCCCGTCGCAGTACGACCTGGACCATGCCTGGCCCGTATTCGCCTACGTCATCGTCTCGGTCGCGGGGGGCGAGCCGGGGGCGCTCACCTCGTGGCGGTTGCGCGAGGACCGGTCGGCGTTCGACGAAGAGCAGGTCGCCATCGAGGAAACATCATGCCAACCAGGATTCTGATTCCGACGCCGTTGCGCGTCTACGTGGACAAGCAGGACGTCGTCGAGGCCGAGGGCGGTACGGTCGGCGAGTTGCTCGCCAACATGACGGCGCGGTACGCGGACCTGCGCAAGCACCTCTACAACGACGAGGGCAAGCTGCGCAGCTTCGTCGCCATCTACCTCAACGACGACGACATCCGCTTCCTGGAGAGGGAAGCGACGCCGGTCAAGGACGGCGACACCGTCAGCATCATCCCGTCGGTGGCGGGCGGGGTGGGGTCGTGACCGTCGCGGCGCCGCCGGCGCTCAGCAACGAGGAGGTCGCCCGCTACAGCCGCCACCTGATCATGCCGGAGGTCGGCATGGACGGGCAGTTGAAGCTGAAGGCGGCCAGCGTCCTCTGCATCGGCGCCGGGGGGCTCGGCTCGCCGGTGGCGATGTACCTGGCCGCGGCCGGCGTCGGCCGGCTCGGCATCGTCGACTTCGACGTGGTCGACTACAGCAACCTGCAGCGGCAGGTCATCCACGGCACGCCGGACGTCGGACGGCCGAAGCTGGAGTCGGCGCGTGACAGCCTCAACGCCATCAACCCCGAGGTCCACATCGAGAGCCACGAGGTGGCGCTCTCGTCCGCCAACGCGCTCGACGTGCTGCGCGGCTACGACGTCATCGTCGACGGCACCGACAACTTTCCGACCCGCTACCTCGTCAACGACGCCTGCGTCATCCTCGGCATACCGAACGCCTACGGCAGCATCTTCCGCTTCGAGGGGCAGGCCTCGGTCTTCGGAGCCAAGGACGGCCCGTGCTACCGCTGCCTGTACCCGGAGCCGCCGCCGCCCGGCCTCGTGCCGAGCTGCGCCGAGGGTGGGGTTCTGGGCATCCTGCCCGGCGTGGTAGGCACCATCCAGGCGACCGAGACCGTCAAGCTGATCATGGGCGTCGGCGAGCCGTTGATCGGCCGCTTTCTGGTCTACGACGCGCTGCGGATGCGTTTCCGCGAGTTGAAGCTGCGCAAGGACCCGGACTGCCCGGTCTGCGGCGACAACCCCACCGTCACGGAGCTCATCGACTACGAGCAGTTCTGCGGCATCACGCCGGCCGCCCCGGCCCCCGAGCCGGCCGCCGCGGCTGCGGACGAGGCGACCGTCGAGCAGCTCAAGGCGCGCCTCGACAGCGGGGACGGCGTCTTCATCCTCGATGTCCGCGAGCCGCAGGAGTACCAGATCTGCTCGATCCCCGGGTCCACGCTCATCCCGCTCGGCGACCTCCCGAGCCGCCTCCACGAGCTGGAGGGGCGCGGCGAGA
>WTGR01000337.1 GCA_011523485.1 Acidobacteriota bacterium | reverse complement strand
CCTCGTTCCACGGCGGCGGCCTCGTCACCGACCAGCCGGACAGCCCGCACCTGCTCGTGCCGCAGATGACGGCGCACTACCTGTTCGCCATCGCCGCGAACGACGACGAGGCCGAGCCCGAGGCGAAGAACGTCCTGCGCGACGTGTTCGCGGCGGCCGGGCTGCCGGCGGAGATCGAGGTGTACGAGGGCGCGCTGCACGGCTGGTGTCCGCCGGACACGCAGGTCTACAACGAGGCGCAGGCGGAGCGGGCGTGGAGCCGTCTGCTCGCCCTGTTCGAGACCGCACTCTGACGGAACGCGCGTTCCAGGAACGCATCGCCGCGTTTCCCGCGTCCCGCGGCGAGGAAACGCCCGGCCGCGTCGCGGCGATGCGTTCCGCACCTTCACCGTTTCGGGCATGAGCCGGCAACCGGCGCCGCGCATCACGACCTGTCCGCTGTGCGAGGCGATGTGCGGCCTGCTGGTCGAGGTCGACGGCCGGCGCATCCGGTCGGTCCGCGGCGACCCCGACGACCCCTTCAGCCGCGGCTACATCTGCCCCAAGGCGGCGGCGCTTGCCGATCTGCACCACGATCCGGAGCGGATTCGGGCGCCCCTCATCCGCACGGGCTCGGACTGGCGCGAGGCCTCCTGGGACGAGGCTCTCGATCGCGCCGCCTCCGGGCTGGCCGGCGTCCGCCGCCGGCACGGACGCGACGCGGTCGGGCTCTACTACGGCAATCCCGTCGCGCACAACCTCGGCCTGCTGACCCACGGGCTCGCCTTCCGGCGGGCGTTCGGGACGCGCAACGTCTACTCGGCGAGCTCCGCCGATCAGCTTCCGCAGATGCTGGCCGCGTTGCGCATGTTCGGGCACTTCGGGGTGATCCCGGTGCCGGACGTGGACCGGACCGACTTCTTTCTCGTCATCGGCGCCAATCCCCTCGTCTCCAACGGCAGCCTCATGAGCGCGCCCGACATGCGCCGCCGCCTCGCCGGCATCCGGGCGCGACGGCGGGCGCGTGGTGGTCGTCGATCCGCGCCGCACCGAGACCGCCGGCGCGGCCGACGAGCATCTCGCCATCCGGCCGGGCGCCGATGCGCTGCTGCTGGCCGCCCTGCTGCAGGTGATCTTCGCGCAGGGACGGGTGCGCCTCGGTCGGCTGGCGGGCCGCGTCAACGGCGTCGATGCGCTGGCCGCTCTCGTCGGCGATCTGACTCCCGAGCGCGTGGCCCGGCGCACGGGGATCGCCGCCGCGGCGATACGCCGCCTCGCGGTCGACTTCGCGCACGCCGAACGGGCGGCGTGCTACGGCCGCGTGGGGCTCTGCACGCAGCGCCACGGGACGCTCGCGGCGTGGCTGCAACAGGCGCTGAATCTGGTGACCGGCCGGCTGGACGAGGTCGGCGGCATGCTGCTGCCGACGCCTGCCGTCGACGTGCTGGGCATTCTCACCCGGCTGGGCTGGCGCGGGACCTTCGACCGCTGGCGGAGCGTCGCGCGGAATCTGCCGGAGTTCGGCGGCGAGCTGCCGGTCGCGGGGCTCGCGGACGAGATCGAGCACGCCGGCCCGCGGTCGGTCCGGGCGCTGCTGACCGTGGCCGGCAACCCGGTCCTGTCGGCTCCGAACGGACGGCGCCTCGAGCGGGCGCTGGGGACGCTGGAGCACATGGTCGCGGTCGACCTGTACCTCAACGAGACCACGCGCCACGCCCACGTCCTGCTGCCGCCGGCGCCGCCGCTCGCACGCCCGCACTACGACCTGGCGCTCAACGCCTTCGCCGTGCGCAACGTGGCGAAGTACGCCGAGCCCGCGGTTCCGGGGGTTTCGGGGCAGCTTCACGACTGGGAGATCCTGGTGGAGCTGGGTGGCCGCGCGCTCGCGCCGCGGCCGCTGCGCTCGAAGAACCGGCCTGCCGTCAAGGGAATCCGCATCGCTTCGAAGTAGTCCCAGGAGACATCGGCTCCGGTCGTCGGCAAGTACGTCAGAGCGCGCCCGCCCCCCGCGCATTTGCTGTCGGCCTTGACAAGACCGACGCGCCACGTCCTCGCCACGTCCATCGAGGTCATGCGAGGCATGGATGGCAGAATCACCCGTGGCGGCCACTGCAGGGGCGCCGCGGCGGCGAGAACGGACGATTTCCTGGGAGAGAGTGGTGAGCCGCCAGGGACTCGAACCCCGAACCCGCAGATTAAGAGAAGAAAATCGGGGTTTCCAGTGGTGTCCGCCAGCGTCCAGAATGGCCTGTTTCTTGAGGGAATCGCCACCTTTCGCTTCCAGGGGTGTCCAGGAATCGCACGGGCGTCCGCTCCGTAGGGTGTCAGTTAGGGTGTCAAGTTTCAGAAGGCGTGCCCGGCGGCATGTACATTTGATGCACATGGGACGCCGCGCGCCGGTCCACAGCCGACTGAGCACGGCCGGGGCGTTCCTCGGTGAGGAACCCGATGGCGGGTAGGTGCCTAGCCGTGCCATGCCCGCAAGCGTCTCCAGCGTCGAGCGCCTGCCGCCAGCGTTCATCGGCGTCGGCGGGATGGACCGCGCGGCGCCGCCTCGAACAGCCAGATGTCGCCCGCTTGCACGAGTTCCCGACTGATGTTGTACGTGTACTTGTCGGCAATCGAGGCGGTGATGCCTTCGAGGATCGGACCCGACTCGAGCCCCCGAGGTTTCGGCGGCTGGATTTTCGGGGGATGTTCCAACGGTAGCTGCGCCCGGCAGCCTGCAACCTCGTCAGCAGGAGAGCTTCGACGCTCCCGGCCTACTTCCATGCCCATGTTTGTTGACGAATCACCCATTGAACAAAGACAATCACGGGTCGTACATGGACTCAGACACCAGTCTGCTGAAGTTTCGGATTTGCTCGACGACCTTCGCCCTTTCACACCGGCAGACCGTGTCCGGGGGCTCTATAGCCCGATTCTCCTTTGCGATGGTAATCAGCACGCACTCCTTAAACTTGTCAACAGCCTCCGCCAACCGGGCCCACCGTTCCTCCGCGGTTTCCCCCAGTGCATCGGACACTTTTATGGTCAACGTCACTTGTTGGCTCCGCCATTCTATGTCTGTCTCGTTGTAGTTTGCACGGGTCTCAACGTGCTGGTTTTCCATGTCCACGACCGCGCCGTTCCTGTAAGTCCTCGGATTGAAATCCGCCTGCATCAACTCAGTAAGGGCCTCTGTTCTAGTGATCATCGTACCGACCAAATCATAGGCCTCTTCCACAACCGCTCGTCGTCGACTGAGTTTGTCTTGGTAGGCGGCCGCTTGCTGCTCCCGGTGTTGCAGCGATGTTTGGATATAGTAGGACACTAACGAAGCACCGCCGGAACCCAAGAGTATAGTTATTAGCGCTGTCCCACCTGCAGACTCCAAGAACCGGTACACGTCTTCCCTTTTTGTCCCGGCCACTGTCTTACCCTCCCAGCTTCCAACTACGCAAGTCGTACCACCTTAGGCCCCTCTACGGGCTGAGGATTGAAGCAACGGGCAGCGCAAGAGAGAAGAACCTTAGGCTTCTCGCCAAAATAAATTAGTGATTTATAAGGATTGGTGTTATCCTCG
>WTGR01000422.1 GCA_011523485.1 Acidobacteriota bacterium | reverse complement strand
GCGCAGATCGGCACCACGATCGACGGTTTTCCGAACGGCACGTCCGACTACTTCAGTGGCGCCAAGGCGAACCGGTTCATCGACCCGATGAACCTCGGGGGCGTCGAGGTTTCGCAGGGAACCGCCGACATCGCGTCCCGGTCGGTGGAGGCGCTGGGCGGCACCTTCGACTACCTGACGAACGATCCCGCGGCAGAGCGGACGTACAACGCGTCGGTCACGATCGGCGAACACGGCGGCCAGCGATTCGCGATGCGGGTCGACACCGGGCCGCTGTTCGGCGGCGCGACCAGCGCCTGGACTGCCGCGGTCCGGCAGGAATCGACCGACTGGGTACAGGGCTCGGCCCGGAACGAGCGGGAGCACCTCGCCGCCAAGTTTGTTTCGACCCATGGCCGCCTCGATCTGACGGGCTACGTCTCGTACGACAGCATCCACGAGGACACCTACCAGCGACTCTACGGTGCGGCCGACTTCGAGGCCAACCCGCGCTGGGACCGGCTGGTCGGCGAGTGGCCCGGGGTGCCCTACCTGAACCAGTTCTACCGGCCCGGCTGGCAAACCCGGCGGAACAACACCTTCGCCTACCTCAAGGCGGACTGGGCGGTCAGCGACGTCACCACCCTCACCGCCGGCGCCTATTTCCATCGGAACCGGGGCCGCGGCGACTGGCTGCCTCCCTACATCGTGGACCTCGTGGATGACGGCGGCGGCCCGGAATCGGAACTGGCCGGTCTAGCCCCGATCCAGGGCGGCTCGCAGCTCAGGGTGATCCGTTTCGTCAACCCCGACGGCGTCGCCGTCGGACCGACGCCCGGCTGCACGTCGTCCTACATCTTCAACTACTACGGTTCGGGCGGGCCGGCGGTGGATCCGGCGTGCCACCCGGGCGCCACCGCGGTGCAGTCCTACCGCCACAGCCACTACGGAAAGGACCGCCTAGGCGTCACGGTCGATGAGGAGTGGTTCACGACCCTCGGCGGGGCCGGCAGCACGCTGCGCGCCGGCATCTGGTACGAGGACTCGCGCCGCGGCCTCGGCCGGGACTGGCACCGAATGCTGGATCCGACCCTCAGCTTCGACTGGGACGAGAAGCCTTACTGGCACCAGTACGAGTGGGACTTTCCCCAGACCGTCTTCAAGTGGTACGTCGAGGAAACGCTCTACGCCGGACCGTTCACCCTGAGCGGCGGCGTCAAGCAGTTCCTGATCGACGTGTCGCGTGAGGACGTGTTCGGCGTCGATTCCGACCTTGGCGTCGATTCCGATTCGGACGTGCTGTTCTCCGGCGGCGTGACCTGGAACACGCCGGTGGAGAAGCTCAACCTGTTCGCCGGCTACTCGCAGAACTTCAAGGCGATCAGCAGCACGCTGCTCGAGGTGCCGGGCCGGAGCCTCGATCTTCTCGAACCGGAAACGGCCTCGAATGTCGATGTCGGGCTGCAGTACGTGGGCGAACGGGTCGCGCTGAGCGCCACGTGGTACGCGATCGATTTCCAGAACCGGATCTTCTACCTCGGCCCCCAGACACCGGCCGGTCCCAACTACCTCATCCCGGGAGGTGGCGCCTACTTCAATGCCGGGGGCATCGAGACGAGGGGCGTCGAGGTCTCCGCCACCCTCCAGTTGCCCCACCAGGCGTCGTTCTACACCGCCTTCACCGCCAACGACTCGCAGTACCTCGGGACGGACGACCCGCTTGTCGACTCCAGCCAGGGCATCGTGGCTGGTACAGAAGTGACCGGGGTGCCGGCTCGGCTCTTCGTCATCTCCTTCGACCGCAGCGGCCCGCTCGGCGCCGGATTGACCGCCAAGTACACGTCGGAGCGCCGCGTCAGCCTGCGGGCGGACTGGACCGCGGACGCCTACTGGGTGGTGGACGGCTACGTGAGTTTTTCGGGCGAGGCGTTGAGCTACCTGCTGCGGTCGACCGAGTTTTCGATCGTGGCGAACAACCTGCTCGACAAGCCGTACCTCTCCGCCATCACCGAAAACGCCGCGTGGCTTGGTGCGCCGCGCACGGTTTCGATGACGATGAGCATCTCGTTCTAAGCAGGCCCTGCCGAGACTACGGACGCCAGCAGCCGGCCACCAGTGGTCCGGTCTTCGTTACTTGGTCGCTCTAGCGGAGCCCTCACACTCGCTCGCTTGAGGGCCCCGGATCACCGGTGCCGGAGCCGAGGCCGGTGAATGGTCCGCCAGGAAGACGAACCGGTGCTCCATAGCGCCTGCGGCCGTTCGAACAGGTCCGACCTCCAGAAGGCGGCTCCACCCGGTCCTGGTTCACTCGTCCGCGGGAGCTTCCACGGCGGCGTTGAGTCGGGCGAGAGCGCTCGTCGTACGCTTCGAAAAACGAGAAACTTATGGTCGCCACCAACACTCAATGGATGACGGCCCGCCGGAACGCAACAAACTTTCTCCTGCGCCGCCAGTTTCGAGGTACGCGAGCGCATCCTCGCCGCCCTCGACGGGTACACCGAATGTGGGTCCGAGTGCTCCTTGCGACGGGCGACTTACAGCATTTATTGATAACTCAGTTGCCGTAGTCGAATCCGTGTTTCCAAGGTCTGCATTCTCGCGCCCTGTCTCTCATGGATTGGCGTTGGGACGTTCGTCCTGAACCCAGTGGCGCTGCATCTGGTAGAAGGTAAAGGATGCTGTCCAAGCAATGAGCACAAGCCCGGTAACCGCCTCCAGAACCGCCAATAGCTTGCCAGCGCCATTGACGGGGACGATGTCGCCGAAGCCGAGCGAAGTGTAGACCGTGCCTGAGAGATAAATGGCGTCGACCATAGTCGGTGCGGGTAGCGAGATTTCGACGAATCCGGCATCGACCAACGTGAACCAGCCGATTCCGAATACGATTATCTCGACGACATGCGCCAGAAGCGCTAGAGCGACCGCTAGAGCCACTGCCGCGCGCAGGTATCCCGAAAGAGCCACAATCAGTTTTGAGGTGAGGACCAACAGTTCGTAGTGCAACCTGACAGCGAGTAACGGGAGGGAAACGGTAGCAAGTATCAGCATGGTCAGCGCCTCCGCCGCTGGTTGTATCCTGTAGTTTTGTCTTTCGGCGGGATACTAGGTTGGTTGGCACCGGCTTGCACGGCACAGTCGCCACCGCGCCGTGAGCTGGACGAGGCCACCCTATCTCGTGCGGGCGACGAACGGGCTCTTTAGTAATCGGACATCGCTGGCTCGCATGAGGCGCTCCGGTGCGAGGGTTGGTACGACCATGCCCAATCGGCACCGCTCGCTCATAAGCGAGGTTCCCGAAACCCCTACAATTTCGGAGCCCATTAACAGCTTCGAGGAGCGCAACATCTGCTCTCGGGATCTGCGCACCTTCGGGAGGTGTAGTCTGAGTGTCCCCTGCACCCGAACTCCACCCGCCGAGGCCGCCCAAGACACCGCCACTTTCGCCCCCCCCGCTATTTCGCCATTCCCGCCCCCGCCCCCACTGGTCGCGGTTTCTTTTCCGGCCTTTTTGCCCACCGAGCTTAGGACGAGTGCGCCCCCGGCCCCGCTAGCTTACCACGATTTACC
>WTGR01000754.1 GCA_011523485.1 Acidobacteriota bacterium | reverse complement strand
GCCGCATCGACGTGCCGGCCGGGGGGCTGCTGCTCGACACCGTGCAGGTGGTCGTCCTGCCGGTCGCGGCCGGCGCCGTGCTCAAGGCACGCTTCCCGGCCGCCTGCCGCCGCGTGCTGCCGGTGGCGCCGCTGGTGGCGGTGGCCGCCATCGTGCTGATTGCCGCCTCGGTCATCGGCGGCGGGCGCGAGCAGGTGCTCGAGGCGGGCGCCCGTCTGCTGCTGGCCGTGCTCTTCCTGCACGCCGGCGGGTTCGTGCTCGGCTACGGCGCCGCCCGGCTGTGGACGGGCCGCGAGCAGGCCGCGCGCACCGCCGCCATCGAGGTGGGAATGCAGAACTCCGGGCTCGGCGTCGTCCTGGCGCGGCAGAACTTCGCGAATCCGCTGGTGGCCATCCCGAGCGCGATGTCCGCGGTGATGCACTCGGTGGTCGGCAGCATCGCCGCCGCGATCTGGCGGATGACGACGACGGAGCGTGCACCCCGGGAACGAGACTCCGCGCGACGGCCGGACAAGACGATCCCCAAGGAGGGATGACGGCGATGAAGAGGACCCTCATGGTTGCGGCGTGCGTTCTCGTCCTGCTGTCCGCGGCATCGCCCGCGGCGGCGCAGTCGCGCAAGACGACCGGCATCGTGTCCCTCCTGGCGGGGGCGGGTCTCGTGATCGCGGCGTTCGACTTCGAGTCCGACATCTGCCCGGAGGGCTACAGCACACACACGTATCAGCACCAGCCGACGCAATGCGTCTTCGTCAGCCCGGACTGGCCGTTCGACACGGACGTCCGCGATGCGACGACCGACGCCACGTTCGCGCGCCCCAAGCTGGCCTGGGCCGGCATCGGCGCCGTCGGCCTCGGGGCGGTGCTGCTGACGCTGCCGGACAACCGCGTGACTCGGGATCTCGACGTGCAGGTGTCGCCCGAGCGCGTGGCGGTGCGGCGGAAGTTCGGGTGGTAGGCGAGCGCCGGACGACGCCGCTCTCCGATCAACCGACGGCGCGGGTCACCAGGGCCCGCAGCTCCGGCGCGAGGTCGAGATCGAGCGCGGCCGCCCGGCCCCGTTCCGACATCTTCCGCCACGTCTTCCGCATAATCCCGACGACCTTCTCGTCCTCGTGCCGCGCCGCGAAGGGGGCGAGGTAGTGGCGAAGGAAGACGAGACAGACGACGTCCTCGAGAAGCTGCACCTCGGGATCGGCCTTCAGCCGCTCCTTGCGGAGCAACACCTGCACGCGCTCGACGGCGGCGTCCTCGTAGCCGATCTCGCGCAGGATGCCGCCCGCGGTCTCGGCGTGGAAACCACCGAGATCGGTCCGCCAGCGACGGTAGCCGTCGCGCCCCCGCGGGTAGCTGTCACGGGGCACGGTCCAGCGCCTGATGTGCTGGCAGCGCACCGCCAGACGGACGACCTCGGAAGCGTTCGGCGCGAAACGCTCCAGGGCATCGGACATCCGCCGCGCGTAGAGCAGCTCCTTCGGATGGGAGACGCCGTCCACCGTTTCGACGTTGGGATCCTCGGCGTTCGCGCGGTCGAAGCGCGCAACGGCTTCACGGAAGCGCTCCGACGGCTCCAACGTCCGGCTCATGCAGTCTGCACCGTCCATGTGAGAATCGGCGCGGCAGCACCCGTTCGTCAAGCGCACCGGCCGGGGCGTGCGCCCGCCGACGGCTCAGTCCGCCGCGCCGACGTAACCCGCCTTCTCCAGGTGCAGGATGATCCGCTGCGCCGCCTCGTCGGGCGTCAGCGCGGTGGTGTCGATCGCCAGCTCGGCGTCCGCCGGCGCCTCGTAGGGGTCGGAGATTCCGGTGAACTCCTTGATGATGCCGGCCCGCGCCTTGGCGTACAGGCCCTTGCGGTCGCGCTGCTCGCACACGTCGAGCGGCGTGTCGACATGCACCAGCACGAAGCCGCCGGCCGGCTCGATCATCGCGCGCACGTCCTTGCGCACCGCGTCGTACGGCGCGATGGGAGCGCAGACGGCAATGCCGCCGTTCCTGGTGATCTCCGACGCCACGTAGCCGATGCGCCGGATGTTGATGTCGCGGTGCGCTTTCGAGAAGCCCAGCTCGCTCGACAGGTTCTTCCGCACCAGATCGCCGTCGAGCAGCGTCACCGGCCGCCCGCCGAACTCCAGGAACTTGACCAGGAGCGCATTGGCGACGGTCGATTTCCCCGATCCGGACAACCCGGTGAAGAAGACCGTGAACCCCTGCCGCTCCCGCGGCGGGTGGCTGCGCCGCAACTCCCGGGCGACCTCGGGAAAGGTGAACCAGGACGGGATGTCCTTGCCGCCGGCGAGGCGTTGCCGCAGCTCGGTGCCCGAGAGGTTCAGGGTGCGCGTCCCCTCCGAAACCTCGTCGACCGGCATGTACGAATCGCGGTCCTCGACGTAGACCATCATTCTGAACGGGACCATCGTCACCCCGAGCTCGGCCTCGTGCTCGCGCAGCAGCTCCTGTGCGTCGTACGGGCCGTAGAACGGATTGCCCGCCGAGTCGCTGCCCGGGCCGGCGTGGTCGCGCCCGACGATGAGGTGGGAACAGCCGTGGTTCTTGCGGATGATCGCGTGCCAGACCGCCTCGCGCGGACCGCCCATGCGCATCGCCAGCGGCAGCAGGGACAGCAGCGCCGTCCTGGACGGATAGCGTTGCAGCAACGCCTGGTAGCACCGCACGCGCGTGTAGTGATCCACGTCGCCAGGCTTTGTCAGGCCGACCACCGGGTGGATCAACAGGCTGGCCTCGACCTCCCTGGCCGCCCGCAGGGTCAGCTCCTGGTGCGCCCGGTGCATCGGGTTGCGCGTCTGGAAGGCGACCACCCTGGTCCAGCCCAGCTCGGCGAACTCCGCGCGCAACTCGGCGGGGGTATGGCGCAGCGGGCGGTAGTCGTAGTGGGTGACCGGCTGCACGGCGGTCACGCGGCCGCCGAGGTAGCAGGGCTGCGTCCGGTCGAGCAGATGGGCCACGCCCGGATGCTCGGGGTTGGTCGTGCCGAAGACCGCCGACGCTTCCGCGTGCCGATCCGGCTGCCAGATGTCCTCGACGTCGAGGACGGCCAGCATGACGCCCTCCTCGTCGCGCAACGCCAGGCGCGATCCGGGCGACAGCGACGACGCCAGCGATTCGGGAACGTCGAGCGTAGTCGGCACCGGCCACAGGGTCCCGTCGTCCAGGCGCATCTGTGCGCACACCCGGTCGTAGTCGCGCTGCCGCAGAAACCCGGGGAGCGGTGAGAACCCGCCGCTGACGAGCAGCTCCAGGTCGCACAGTTGGCGCGGGGAAAGGTCGAGAGACGGCCAGTCGCGTGATTCCGCCTTCAGCTCGGCGCACCGATCCTCGCTGGCGAAGAGGTTGACGAGTGCCCCGCCGTGCGGGGCGATCAGATGGTCGGACAAGGCGAGTGCTTCCTCCCTATTGGCAGTTTGCGAACGTAACGAACCTCGTACTGTAGCACGCGACTGCGGTCCTCTTCCTCGCGCCTGGAGTCGAGCCCCGCCCCGCGATCACCCCGATCGCGGAAAGCCTGCGGGCGCCTTGCCCCGGACTTGCCCC
>WTGR01000511.1 GCA_011523485.1 Acidobacteriota bacterium | reverse complement strand
GGCGCCGACAAGGCCGAGCACCTGCCGAAGATGTTCAGCGAGAGCGACCTCGACACGATGCAGCTCGTGCGGTGCGCCTTCGATCCCGGCTATATCTGCAACCCGGGCAAGGTGTTTCCGACGCCGCGACTGTGCGGCGAGGTGCCCGGGCCGTACAGGAGGCATCCGGCCGAGGCGGCGGGTCTGGCGGAGCGCGTCTGATGGCGGCTGCGACGACCACCGCGCTGCTCGATCGGCTTGCCGCGCAGGCGGGACCCGGCGCCGCCGTGCGGGCAGGGGGCGACGACGACGCTGTCGACGGCGTGCGGCCGCGCCTGGTGGCCGCGCCGGGGACGGGCGAGGGGGTGGCTGCGACGCTCGCCTGGGCGTCGTCCGAACGGCTCTCGGTGCGGATCTCCGGCGGTGGAACCAAGCAGCGGTGGGGGGCGTCCGGGGGGACGGTGGACCTGTTGCTCTCCACTGCCAGGCTCTCGCGCGTTCTGGAGCATCGGCACGGGGACCTGACCGCGACCGTGGAGGCCGGAGCGACGCTGGGGTCGGTCAACGCTGCCCTCGGAGCGCACGGCCAGCGCCTTCCCTGGGACCCGCCGTGGCCGGAGCGGGCGACCATCGGCGGCATCGTGGCCGCCAACGACAGCGGTCCCCGCCGCCACGGCCACGGCGCTCCGCGCGACTCCATCATCGGCGTGACGATGGCCCGCATGGACGGCCGCACGGCGAGGGCCGGCGGCATCGTCGTCAAGAACGTCGCCGGCTACGATCTCGCGCGCCTGTTGACGGGCTCCTTCGGCTGTCTGGGGGTCATCCTCACCGCGAACTTCAAGCTGGCCCCCGCGCCGCCGGCGTCGCGGACCGTGCAGGTGACGGTCGATTCCCTGGAGGCCGCGGCGCCCGTCGCCGCCGATCTCGCCGCCTCGTCGCTGACGCCGACCGCGATAGAGGTCGCCTGGAGGCCGGCACGTCTGATGGTCCGCTTCGAGTCGGTGGAGGCCTCGGTTGCGCAGCAGGCCGACGCCGCCTGTGCGATCGCGGGGGCGAGAGGCGCGTCCGTCGTGCTCGCCGGAGACCGGGAGCGGGCGGCCTGGGAGCGGCACGCGTCGCACTGGTCCGCGGGCGGGACGCTCGTCAAGCTGAGCACCGTGCCCGCGGAGCTGTTCGCGACGCTCGCCTGGCTGCGGGACCGTGCCGCGGTGGACGGGTTGGAGATGGCGGCCGCCGGGCGCGCCGGGCTCGGGGTGGTCGATGTGCGCCTCGACGGGTCGCCGGAGGCGCAGGCGGGTCTCGTCGCCGTTCTTCGCGAGCGACTGCCGGCCGGACGCGGTTCGGCGGTGATTCGCCGGGGCGGCCCGGAGCTGCGGCGGCGCGTGGATCCCTGGGGCCCGATCGGCGACGGGATGCGGGTGATGATGGCGATCAAGCGCCAGTTCGACCCGGCCGCCCTGCTGAACCCGGGCCGTGGTCCCGGCGGCCTGTAGGAGTCTGCGCAGCAAGCTGCCGCCCCCGGATCGACGCGTCGACGACCTCCACGAGATGCATCGTCTGCAGAGGGCGTCCTTCGCGTTCGAGCGCGCTGCCGAGCTGCAGCAGGCAGCCCGGGTTCGACGACACGACGGCCTCGGCCCCGGTCGCCAGGACGTTGCGGGCCTTGCGCGCTCCCAGCTCGCCCGCCGCTTCCGGCTCCACCAGGTTGTAGATGCCGGCCGAGCCGCAGCAGAGCCCGCCCTCCGGGACGTCGCACACCTCCAGCTCGGGCACCGCCGACAGCACCTGGCGCGGCTCGCTGCTCACCCCCTGCGCGTGCTGCAGGTGACAGGCGTCATGGTAGGCCACGCGCATCCGGATGGGGTGTCGGGGGGCGCGCGGCTGGAGTCCGGCCAGCACTTCCGATACGTCGCGGCACTTGTCGGCGAGAGCGGCCGCGCGCGCCGCGTACACCGGGTCGTCCCGCAGCAGATGCCCGTACTCCTTCAACGTCGAGCCGCAGCCGGCCGCGTTGATCACGATCGCGTCGACGTCGGCCAGGGCCGGCTCGAACGCGTCGATGAAGCGCCGCGCCATCGCCTCGGCCTCGCTCTCGAGGCCGGAGTGCATCATCAAGGCGCCGCAGCAGCCCTGCGGCTGCGGGACCACCACGTCGCAGCCTTCCGCGGCGAGCACGCGCGCGGTGGCGGCGTTGACCCCGCTGAAGAAGACCCGCTGCACGCAACCGAGCAGCAGCGCCACCCGCCGCCGGCGCCTGCCCTGCGCCGGGATCACTCCCGGCAGCGAGGACCAGATGCCCTCGAACGTGATGGGCGGGGCCACCGCCTCCATCGCGCGCAGCCGCGCGGGAAGCAGGTTCAGAAGCCCGCTGGCGCGCAGGAGCCTCTGCAGCCCGAGGCGCTGATAGGCCCACAGCTTCAACGCCACCCAGCGCAGCCGGCCGGGGTAGGGGAACAGCGAGAAGATCAACCGGCGGAACAGCCGATCTCCGAGCGGCCGCTCGACGTGCCGCTCGATCTGCGGCCGGGCCGCCTCCACCAGCTTGTCGTACTGCACGCCCGACGGGCACGCGGTCAGGCATGCCATGCAGCCGAGACAGGTGTCGAAGTGTCGCGCGAACTCGGCCGTGATCTCGGCCTTGCCCTCGGTCGCCACCTTCAACAGGTGGATCCGCCCCCGCGGCGAGTCGGTCTCCCGGCTCCACAGCGCGTAGGTCGGACACGGCGGCAGGCAGAAGCCGCAATGCACGCAGTCGGCGAGCAGATCGGAAGACGGCGGATGGTGCGCGTCGAACGCGCCGGTGGTCGCGGCCATGTGTGCGGTTATGGTACCGCAAGGAGGTCGTCGGCTACGGAACGACCTGTAGCCCGAGGCGCGGCGCCGCCGTTCGGCGTCTGCGCGTTCGCCGGTATCGTCGCGGGACCGTCCGCTGCCGCGGGCTGCTAAGATCGGCCGGCAACCTGTCGGAACCATTCCGTCCAGCTCGGAGCCATCGATGACTCACGCGATTCGCATTCACGAAAACGGCGGCAGCGACGTCCTGCGCTGGGAGGCGGTCGACGTACCCGACCCGGGACCGGGCGAGGCCGTCATCCGGCAGACTGCGTCCGGTCTCAACTTCATCGACGTCTACTTCCGGACCGGCCTGTATCCGGCGCCGTCGTTCCCGTTGACCATCGGCAACGAAGGCGTCGGCGTGGTCGAGGCCATCGGCGAAGGCGTGACCGAGGCGGCCGTCGGCGATCGGGTCAGCTACTGCATGAGCCTCGGCAGCTATGCGCAGCGGCGGCTCATCGCGTCGCGGTTCCTCGTGAAGATCCCGGACGGGATCAGCGACGAGCAGGCGGCGGCAGTGATGCTGAAGGGCTGTACCGTGCAGTACCTCGTTCGGCGGACGCACGCCGTGCAGCCGGGCGAGACGGTCCTGTTCCATGCGGCAGCGGGCGGCACCGGCCTCATCGCCTGCCAGTGGCTCAAGCACCTCGGCGCCACCGTCATCGGCACCGTCGGCACCCGTGAGAAGGCGGAGCTGGCCAGGGCCCACGGCTGCGACCATCCGATCGTGTACACGG
>WTGR01000895.1 GCA_011523485.1 Acidobacteriota bacterium | reverse complement strand
AGGTGGGCTCCACTCGGTCCCATGCTGCGCGGCGCCGTAAACCCGTCCGGCGCCCGGAGAGCCGAAGGTTCGAGCTGCAGTTGCGTCCATCCCGCCATTTCTCGACGAGCGAGCACCAATGTTCGGTGCTCGGCGGCATTGTTCACTGACGACAACATGGTGCGGGGCAGATTCGCAGCAGGAACCCGACGCGGCCGCCCGCCCCCCAGGCCGGCTACGCTGTCGGCATGCAGTGAGACGACGGGTTCTTCGTCTCCTTCGTTCTCCGTCGAAATATAGGGGCTGGTACGGCGGCCCTTGACCACCGAGTCCCGCCAGGCCTTCTTGTGCGGGAAGCCGAGCCGGCTCTTCGCCTTGGAACGATTGATGTGGACCATTCGTTCGCAAACGATCTCCAGCGCGCCCATCGTCCGGACTGCGGAATCCTGCCGGTATCGCAGCTCCAGTTCGTACTGGAGGAACGTCATCGATGCCTTGGCGACCTGGCCGAGCTCGTCTTCACCCTCCTCCGGTATCAGGAACTCCGCGGCGAATCTCATCGTGTCGGTTACGTGGTCGCCCGCGCGCCGAAACAGGCTCCACACGTCACCCCGCCGGGAATCTCCGCCTCGTACCGTCGACGCCGCTTCGACCAGCGGCTTGTCCGCCAGTGCGGCGAGAAAGGAGATCGCGTCGAATAGATTGGACTTGCCGACGCCGTTGGGTCCGGCGACGCAGGTGAACGGCCCCAGCCGGACATCGATTCGGTCCAGGTTCTTGAAGCCCTCCACCTGTAGACGCGTCAGCACATCATCGATTATAGGGTCTTCGCAAGTCGGCCCGGCCTGAGTAGTGCGTCACTTGACGCACTGCCCCACCCCCCGCTCCATCGGGCACACGCGCCCGGTCGGGGACAGTCTTTGGCAACTGCCGCGGTCGCGGATCTGTCGGAGCGCGTGCTGACGGTCGCCGGCATCTATGGGCCCAACGCGTCGGGCAAGTCCAACGTGCTGGACGCCATGGCTTGGCTGTCGATGGCGGTTGGCACGTCGCTTCGGGGTTGGGAGGACGACGTTCCGCGCGATGCTCACAGGTTCGGCAGGGGGCCTGCCTCCCCATCGGTGTTCGAACTGGACCTGATGGTCGACGGGGTCCGATACGCGTACCGGCTCGAAGTGGACGACTCGGCCGTGTTGTTCGAGAGCCTTGACAGTTATCCGGCCGGACGACCGCGAAACCTCTTCACACGCCGCAAGGAAGAAATCGACTTTCGCCGGGGCGTTGACGGAACCCGTGGGATACGGGACTTGCTGACGCCAACGACGCTTGCGCTCTCGGCCGGCAGGCGGGTAGGTGCTACTCACTTCAGAAGCGTCGGGCAAGCGGTAGCGAGAATGCGTGCTCTTGGGCTCCGGAGGAGACGGTTTCTTCCCGGCGGGGGCGTCGGCCCGTTCGGGCCCACGATGCGCTTGCTCGTCGAGGCAGATGAGGCCAATCAGACGCGACTCGTTGGCGCGTCAGAAGATCGACCAGCCGTTACGGATCCAAGCCTGGTTCTGGACTTGCTTCGCTTCGCGGATCCGGGAATCGACGATTTTGTGATCACCGAAGAGGAGGCTGGGCGCCTCGGTGGATCTCGTCGTCACCTTGGTGTCGTTCATCGCGGAGGAGGCGAACCGGTCACTTTCGATCTGGAGGAAGAATCTGCCGGCACGCAGACCTGGTTCCGACTGATCGGTCTGGCACTCGCGGCCCTCAGACTCGGTCACGTTCTCCTGCTCGATGAGATCGACGCGAGTCTTCATCCCCGGCTCTCGGTTCGACTGATTGAGATTTTCCAGGATCCCCGGACCAATACCCGCGGGGCTCAACTCGTCTTCACTTCCCATGACACGTCTCTGCTGAACAGCTTGAACCGAGACGAGGTCTGGCTCACCGAGAAAGCGCCTGACGCCACCACGCGCATCGTTGGTCTCGCCGAGTTCCGGGGCGAACGCGTGAGGAAGTCTCTGAACTTGGAGAGAGCCTACCTGCAGGGCCGCTTCGGGGCCGTCCCCGAAGTCGACCAGGTCGCTGTCCGCAGAGCCCTCGGGCTCGTTGCTCAGCCTCGCGATGGCCAGGGATAAGGCGAAGTCCAGGCGGTCGGGACGCAGTTCGCGCGAGGACCGATCACTCCGCCGCCGGGTCGCGTTTCGCACTCCCAAGCGGACTTTCCTGGTGTTCTGCGAGGGCACGAAGACCGAGCCCGACTACATCGAGGCCCTGAGGCAGGAGCCGGCGGTCCACGACTTGGCGTCAGTTGCCATCCGCATAGAGGCGACCGGTGCCATGCCATTGGCTCTGGTGAACGCGGCGGCCGAAGCCCGGGTGCGCAGTTCTCGGGAACAGGGAGAGGTCGACTTCCAGGACCTTGCCGCGTGGCTGAGTACGGACGCCGCCGAGAAGCTGCGTCGCAAACACGACGGGGGTGAAGGGAAGGGATTGAAAGGCGCGCTCTACATGCCGCGTCGATCCGACGCAGCTCAGCGGGCGCGCTCACTGACCAGAAAGCACGAAGGAGACGCCACCGTCTTTCCTCACGACAACCCCTCCTCGGGGATGTACCGGTTCCTGGCAGCCGTGGAATCGACCGAGTGATATTCCCCTCGTGGGCGACACGCTCGGCGAACGTAGGTGTCATGGAGCACCCCGGCCGCGACGGTCGCTCCGGCGGCCGATCTGGTCTTGTCGACGGTCCCAGCCAGCGGGCACGATGAGGCGGTTGCTCAACTCCGCGAGCTCCCGGTCGGCGCGGTCGAGCGGTCCTTCCTCTACCCCTCCTGGTCGGTGGCCGCCTCTCCCTCGACCATGAACCGCTCGAACCACGACCGCAGATAGAGCTGCACCCGCAGGAAGTTGGTCGGCGGGAGATTGCGGCTGTGCCAGCCGTCGGTCAGCCGGATCATCCCCGTCGGCACCTTGCGCAGCTTGAGCGCCCGGTAGTACTGCTCGGTCTGCTCCATCGGCGTGCGCAGGTCGCGCTCGCCGGTCATCAGCAGGGTTGGGGTGGTGACGTTGCCGACGTACATCAGCGTGGACCGGCGCAGGTGCTCCTCGGGGTCCTCCCAGGGGAGCTTCTCGAAGTTGCGGTACCAGCCCGACCCGTCGGTCGTGCCGACGAAGCTCAGCCAGTTGGTGACCGGCGCCTTGACCACGGCGGCGGTGAAGCGTCCGGTGCGACCGACGATCCACGACGTGAGCACGCCGCCGCCGCTGCCGCCGTAGACGAACAGGTTCCGCTCGTCGATGTAGCCGCGCGAGAGCACCTCGTCGACGCCGGCCATCAGGTCGTCGTAGTCCTTGCCGGGGTAGGCGTTCTTGATCTGGTTGCCGAAGGCGCTGCCGTAGCCGCTGCTGCCGCGCGGGTTCGTGTAGAGCACCACGTAGCCGTTGGCGGCGTGGTCCTGGTTCTTGAAGTCGAAGCCGGCGTTGTACATCGCGTGCGGGCCGCCGTGGATGCGGAGGATGAGCGGGTACTTCCGCGCCGGATCGAAGTCCGGCGGCTTGACGATCCAGCCCTGGATGTCCAGCCCGTCGGGCGAC
>WTGR01000850.1 GCA_011523485.1 Acidobacteriota bacterium | reverse complement strand
CTGCTCGTCGCCGTCTGCACGGCGGCGTTCGCGGGGCCGGCCCGGCGCATGGTCAAGCTCGACGTGCCGCGTGCCCTGCGCATGGATTGACCCCAGCCCTGCGAAGAAGCGGGGCGGCCGCGGCATTCACGGAAGACTCGCGACTGACGGTCGCCGCGAATCCAGACCCTGAAAGTCGACTCATTTATTGTCAGGCTCTTAGCGACCGGTGGGGGTGCCGTCGAAGGACATCGCCTACTTCACGCCCGGCGGGAAACTGAAGGCGCTGATCAACCGGGACGCGGCGCAGCCGGACCTGCCGATGATGTCCGAGTTGCCGACGTCCGTACGTTGCCTCGCCGTCCGAGATCCGGCGGGACGGTGAGATTGCTCGTGTCTCATGGGCTCTGGTGATCCTGGCTCCGAGGTTCTCTGCGGCCATGGTGCCGGGGACCGACGTGTGCCCTTGACGCGGGCGAGCACACGCGCACGCTGCTGGCCCGAAGATGCCCGCCGGTGACCACGGCGCGGATGTGCCCGCCCGCCGCGGTGAGCCGGTTTCCGCACCAACTGCGCACTCTCCAACGACGGGAGGGTCCCGATGGCGCAGTTCACCCGACTCGCGATCAGTTTCGCAATCTTGATGACGACGGCACCGTCCTTGGCGCAGTCAGGGAACGAGTCCGATGATCGACACTCGCCACGCTACGACGTTGGCGCCGCAGTAGCGCCGTGGTTCCTGGCGTACCTGGACGAGGAAGCCACGCATCCCCCGAGCGTCTGGGTCACGATTCCGGCCGGAAGGCTTACGATTCAGCTCGACTACCTGCGGAGCGTGCGGAGCGAGCCGCTGTGGTACTTGGAGTACCCGCAGACCGACGGGAGTCTCAGCTACGAGGAGGCCCGGACGAGTCACCACGTCGAGCAGGTGTTCAGCGCGGCCGTCAAGTGGCCGGTGCGGAGGCTCGGTAGGGGAGGCTACCTGCTCCTCGGTGGCGCATGGCAGTACTACACAGACCGCTGGTGCACGGCGTTCAACGTGGGCGACCGCCCGGAGCGCGGTGCGCGTCTGGACTTTCCGCCAGGGTTCGAGTGCTCCAGCACACCGGCCGACGTTGTCCACCAGATGCCCGCCCCGCTGTACGGGGTCGGCTGGGACCTTCCCCTTGGGTCGAGGTTCTTCGGGAGCGTGCAGTACCGGGCGAGGTGGGTGCCGTACCTGGGCGAGCTACGGGTCGGAGTGGGCTATCGCTTCTGAAGTAGCGGAGCCCTTGACGCTGGCGAGCCCAACGATTCAGACGGTCCGGCGGTGGGAATGACCAAACGCCACTCCGCGTGGACGATGCAAGCGGAAAGCTGGATCCGCCGGATGGTGATCTTGGCGTCTGACCGGTCAATCGACACCTGGGCCGCTGAAGACAGCCCCCCGTAAGCGCAGTCGATCACCGGACCGTCGGCCGCGAATGCCGACTCTGGTACGTCTTCCAGAGACTTGAACAGGTCGCTGGGAATCTCGACGAGCTGATAGCGGTTCGGAACCGTGCCCGGCTCGCGGAATGCCCTGAGCAGAACGATTGCATCTACCGCCGCACGATAGTCGCGGAACAGCTCTAGCGTGCGTCGTCGGCGTGCTCTGGTGCTCCTCACATCCTGAATCCAAGCGGCTTCTGTCAGCTTCGAGATATGCGCGGTACGCTCCCGGAGGTTCTTGGCGGCTGTCGACTTCAGCGACAGGCGCCGCGTCGTGCCGTCGGCCAGCGTGACCGTCACGTCCACGAATCTTCGTGTCGCCGATCCGGGCGCGTCAATCGACCATTCCAGGGCTTCGCACGCGTTGCGAAACACGGTCTCGAAGCTTGTCAGTCCGAGAGGTTCCGTCGTCGTGCCGTGGTGGGCCGAAACCGCGAGTCCGAAGTACTCGATCCACTCGGGATGCCGAGTCAGCCAGGTCGGTGTGATGGCGTTCGGCGTGGGCGCGTCTGCCAGCGAGTCAACCAGCCGCGCAACGAACCGCACAGCCATCGGCGACAGCGTGTCGATTCGCGCCTTGAGGCTGTCGCGATCGTTCATCGGCTCATGCGACGTTCGATCAGGCGCACGAACTCCGCCTTGAGCTCGATACCGACCCACCGCCGTCGGAGTTGTGCCGCCGCGATCAGGGTCGTGCCAGAGCCGGCGTACGGATCCAGTACCGCGTCCTCGGGTTCGCTCGTGAGCGTGACGCACCGCCGGGCCAGGTTGATTGGCATTGGTGCGGGGTGATCATCGTCCGGGATCTGCCCGCGCCGGCGCGGGCGGGTCGGAATATCCCATACCGTTCTCAGCCGCCGCTCGTTGGCCCCACGGACTGCGGTGACGTCGTAGTAGTAATCCTGATCCTTCGACAGGAGAAAGACCGTTTCGTGCGCCTTCGTCGGCCGGTCGCCGACTGACTCAGGGTGCGCGTTCGGCTTGTGCCAGATCACCTCGGACCGCAGCCACCAGCCGTCGTCCTGCAGCGCGAAGGCCACGCGCCATGGGAGCCCAATCAGATCCTTGGGTTTGAGTCCGTGCGGCGTCTGGGGCCGGACGGACATGGCCCGCGCCCGATTCTTCCTGTCCGGCGCCCGGTAACGGCGATTCCCGGAGGTGTAGGCGTCGCCGATGTTCAGCCACACCGTTCCG
Source organism: Acidobacteriota bacterium (assembly GCA_011523485.1). Next base: position 919 of record WTGR01000850.1, on the reverse strand, counting down.
TCGCCCCTGAGCACGCGCCGCAGCTTGCGGAAGTCGGCGACGATGCTCGCCACGTAGTCGTCTAGCGTGTCGTTCCGTCCGAACGGGTCTCCGATGTCGTAGTCACGTAGCGACCAGTACGGTGGCGACGTGACGACCGTCCGCACGCTTTCCGTGGGCAGCAGGCCAAGCGCGTCCGAGGCTCTCCCGCGAATCAGCGTGGCTGCCGGCAGGACAGGGACTTGTCCGTCCGTTTCGGCATCGAGGCGGAGGTACTGTGGGGCGTGGTCGCCCCGCGCATCGCTCCGGGTAGCCGGCTCCGTGGACTCGATTGGAAACAGCGTGGTCACGGCACTCAGTGCCTCGGTCACCCGTCATCAGCACCATCCGGCCGCGGTCACGGCGCGATGTCGAACAGGCTCATGGTACCACGTGCGGCCGTACAGGCTCGGGGGCGTCGGCGATCTCCGAAGGGCGAATCGTACGGCGAAGATTACCGGTCCATCCACGAACGGCCCTGGCCATCTGCTGCGGTGCGCTTCAGAAAGAGGGATGCAACTTCCAGGTCTGCCGTTACGTTCGGTGCGAAACGCCGCGTGCCACCCCGAGCGGCGAGGCGCTCGCGTGTCACAATTCCGAGGTCCCGCGCGTTCTACAGGTGTGAGCACATCGGGTGACGCGGTAGACACGCTTCGCGAGGCCGGGCCAGGAGCTTGCACCGAAGAAGGCAACGGAGTGAATTCTGCGGCGCGAGCTCCTGGGGCGGTGGGGGCTGGGGCCAAACACGGAGCCCTGGCGACGGGTTTGGCGGCGCTGGCCGACGCACCGTTCGATTTCGACGACCTGTTCCGGGCGCAGTACGGACGCGTGACCAGCGTCATCTCCCGCGTCGTCCGGAATCCGGCGCGCGCCGAGGAGCTGGCCGTCGACGCGTTCCTCA
>WTGR01000791.1 GCA_011523485.1 Acidobacteriota bacterium | reverse complement strand
ATCCCGGAGGGCGTGAGCGTGGAGGTCGCCGCCGTGGCGCCGGTGGAGCGCAATCTGGCGGTGACCGCCGTCGGCGCGGACGCGGAGGAGCTTGCCGTCACCGTTCTGAACACCGGATCTGCGCCGGTCGAGTCCGAGGCGACACTCGAGGTCGACGGTCGCGAGGTCGGGCGGCGGCCGGTGACGCTGCTGCCCGGTGGGAACGAGGTGCGCTGGGAGCTGCCCGCGGCCGAGAGCCGGGACGCGGCGGTCAGCGTGACGGACCGGTACGGGTACCGGTGGGACGATACCCGCTACGCGCTGCTCGATGGGGCGACTCCGGCCGTCGTGCGGATCGTCGTCAACGGCGGGACGCTCGACGCGGGGGCGTTCTACCTGGCGCAGGCGCTCGCCGTCGCGCCGGCATCCCGGCCGTTCGAGGTGACGCCGGTAGCCCCTGGTGCGCTGTCCGCGTCGCCCCCGTCGGCAGGGGAGGCGGGAGACGTGATCGTGGTCACCGGTACGGACGGCCTGAGCCGTTCGGGGCGGATACGCATCGCCGCGTTCGTCGAGAATGGCGGCGGTCTGCTCCTGGTGGTCGGGCCGGGGATCGATGCGCGCCTGGTCCGCGACCTGCTCGGCGAATCGGTCGAGCTCGCCGTCGAGATGCCGGTGGGGGCCGCTCAGGACGGCGCCGGCCGCCGGCTCGCCGTCACGGATCCGCGGCACCCGGTGTTTCGGCCGTTCGGGGACCTCGTTGCGACGCTGGGACGCGTGCGATTCACGCGCATGGCGCGTATCCTGCTTTCCGGGCCTGCGGACGTCCCGGCCGGCGCCGACAGACCCCCGCGCGTTCTGGCCCGCTTCGATCAGGGCGATCCGGCGCTGATCGAGTACGGCCGCGGAGACGGTCGCGTGCTGGTCCTTGCGTCCGACCTCGGCATGGAATGGAACGACTTTCCCCGCCATCCGGGCTTCGTGCCCTTCGTGCAGGAGATCGTCCGCTACCTGGTCGGTCCGCCGCCGGCGCCGCGCGATCTGCTTCCGAGTGATGTCCGCGGCGGCATGTCGCGCCTGCCGGGCGTGGCGACGGATCCTGCTTCCGGGCGCCGCGTCGCCGTCAACGTGGATCCCCGCGAGTCCGAACCCCGTCCCCTGACGCCCGATGGATTCCTGGCGCGCCTCGGCGCCACGCCCACCGGCGCGTCCGGCGCCCCTCCGCCGGCCGACGGCGCGGCACGCGAGGCGGAGCAGTCGATCTGGTGGTACGTCGTCCTGGCGGCGGCGGTCTTGCTGGTCGGCGAGGCCTGGCTCGGGCGGACCATGGCCTGAGGCCGGGTGTCTCCGTCACGGGAGCTGGAATGGGGAGCGATCCGCACGGCTATAATCGGGGCGTGATCAGGGGCCGCTCCGCGAGCGCGTCGAGCCTGGCCGAGATCGCTGCGCTGCTGGCGTCGGTGCGTCGGCGGTGGATGGCGACGCGCGCCATGCGCGCCGTGGCTCGCGCTTCTTCCGCGGCCCTGCTGACGCTGGCCCTGGTCCTTGGCGTCGACCGCCTGTTCGCGCCCTCCGACCTCGTCATGGCGGTGCTCGCGGCCTGCGCGGCGGGCGCAGCCGCCGCTTTCTCCGTCCGGACCCTCTGGCCCCTGCGGCGCGGCCCTTCGGATGGCCGGGTGGCGCGCTATGTCGAAGAGCGGTGTTCCGAGTTGCAGGACCGCCTGGCCAGCGCGATCGATCTCGGCGAGACCCCGTCGTCGTTCGGCGGTCGGGTGCTGGACGATGCGGCGGGCCTTGCGCGCGGCGTCGATCCCGACCGTGTGGTTGCCGCACCGACGGTTCGGTGGGCTGTCGCCGGTGGAGTCGGCGCCACGGCGGCGCTGGCGGCCCTGCTGTTTCTCGGCGCCGATGCGGTGGAGCGGATCGCTCGCAGCGCGTGGCTGTACGCGGCGCCGTTCGGCGCGACGCTGACCGTCGAGCCGGGAGAGGCGCGACTGGCCGCGGGCGAGCTCCTGGAGGTGCGGGCGCGTCTTTCCGACACGCCGGGAGCCTTCGGACGATCGGCTCCGCGGGTGCACGTCGTCGACGGCGACGGCGGGCGCACTGTCCTCGACATGCAACCGCGCGGCGACGGATACGCGGCCACGCTGCCGCCCGCGGCCCGAAGCTTCACCTACGGTGTCACCGCCGCAACGCTCGAATCGGAGCTCTACGCGGTCACTGTCCTGCACGCGCCTCGGGTGGAGCGAATCGACGTCGCGTACTCCTACCCCGCGTTCACGGGACTCGCTCCCCGTGTCGAGGCCGACGGCGGTGACGTGTTCGCACCGGACGGCACGGTCGTGACGCTCACGGTTCATGCCGACAAGCCGGTCCGCGAGGGCTCGTTGCGGTTGGCGGCAGGCGGTGTTCTGCCGTTGCGCTTCACGGGGCCGGCGGCGCTGTCGGCGTCCTTCGAAGTGACCCGCGACGATGTCTATCGCGTCGTGCTCCAGGACGCGGACGGCCTGTCGAACCGGGGCGCCGTCGAGTATGTCATCCGCGCTCTGGCGGACACGGCTCCGCTCGTCGAGGTCCGCCGACCCGGCGGCGATCGCGAGATCACGCCACTCGAGGAAGTGGTAATCGAAGCGGTCGCCGAGGACGATTTCGCGCTCGCCCGGTTCGATCTCGTGTACGCGGTCGCCGGGGGCGCCGAGCGCATCGTCGATCTGCTCGGGGCCGAGCCGGCGGCCCGCGGAACCGGCGCGCACACCCTCTACGCCGAGGACCTCGACGTTTCGCCCGGCGATGTCGTCAGCTACTACCTGCGGGCGGGCGACGCCAATCCGGCGCGCGTTCGCGAGACCCGGAGCGACATCTATTTCCTGGAGGTGAGGCCGTTCGAGCGGGAGTTCGAGGACGCGCCGAGCCAGTCGTCGCTGTCCATGGACGCCGGCACGGTGGGGCAGCTCGCCGCCGTGCAGAAGGAGATCATCGCTGCGACCTGGAGGCTGGACGGCCGGACCGATCTGGCGACGGACGACGGCGACCTTCTGGCGGTGGCGGACGCGCAGGCGGAGTTGCGCCAGACCACGCTCGGGGCCGCGGCCCGGATGATGCAGCGGCGCGATGCGCGGGCCGAGCGGCGGGCGCTGGCCGCTGCGGTGGACGCGATGGCGCGCGCGGAGGAGGCGTTGCGCACGGCCTCGACCGGCGCGGCCCTGCCCTTCGAGATGGAGGCGCTGGCGTCGCTTCTGCGTGCGCAGGCGGCGATCCGGCGCACGCGGGTCTCACGCGGCGGCAGCGGCCGGTCGACGGCGTGGCAGCCGCAGGAAGACCTGTCGGCGCTCTTCGACCGCGACCTGCGCCGCGAGCAGGAGACCAACTACGAGAACCGCGCCTCTTCGCCGCCGGCCGAATCGAGTGCCGAGAGCGATGCGTTGCGCCGCGTGCGGGAACTGGCGGAACGCCAAGCCGCGCTGGGCCGTGCGCAGGACGACCTGGAGCGGCGGCGTGATGCGCTCGGCGAAGAGGAGGCGGCGCGTGTCCTCGCCCGACTCACGCGGGAGCAGGAGGAGTTGAGGGAACGGACCGAAGCGCTCGAGGGGGAGATCGACGCGCGCTCGGCGAGGGGCGGTTCGCGCCGCTCCACGACCTCGTCGGAATCGTCCGACTCGTCGGGGTCGTCCGCGTCCGGTTCTTCGACACCGTCCGAGTCGGTCGGGTCGCTCGGATCGTCCGCGTCCTCCGAATCGAACAATCGGGGCGCGCGCGGAGCCGGCGAGCCGATGCGGCGGGCGCTGGCCGAGTTGCGGCGCGGCGACGTGGCCGGGGCGGTCGAACAGGGGCGCCGGGCGCTCGACAGACTGCGCGATCTCGAACGGGAGCTGGCCGGCGCGCGCGGCGACGCGGCGTCCGACGACGGCCGGCGACTCGCGGAGGAACTGGAGGCGGCCGAGGAGGTGCGGCAGAGCCTGGCGGTGCTGGAGGCGCGTCTGGCGCGCCTCGGCACGGAGCCGGGACATGCCGGCGAAGCGGGATCCGATTCGGCCGGTCGATCCCCGGAATCGGTGGACCGGGCCGGGCGCGAGCCGGCGGCCATCCGGGAGGCGGCGCAGGAGTTGCTTCGCCGCCTCGAGGGGCTGCCCGGCCTGGCCGAAGCACTGCGGACGGCTCGACCCGGGGTGCTCGAAGATCTGGCCCGCTGGGCGGCGCAGCGTCCCGCCGGCGGTGGGCCCGCACTGCAGGCCTCCGGGCAGGACCTCGCGGCGTGGGAGAGTCTGCGCGGCGGTGTCCGGCGGGCGATTGAGGCCTTCGAGGCGGAACTCACGCGGGCGTTGCAGGCAGCCAGGACCGAGGGGCGTCTGGACGTCGGTGCCCGGGAGGCGGTGCCGGAGGGCTACCGCGCGCTCGTCGACCGCTACTACCGCGCACTCGCCGACCAGCCGCCGCCAGCGCGGCGGGAACCCAGATAGGACGCTGACCCCGTGCAGATCGGCGTGCCGATTCCCGGGTGGGGCGTTGCGGCCGCGGTGCTGGCGGCGGTGGTCGTCGCGTGGTGGGTCTATGCCCGGCCGCCCGTCGATCTGACCCTGCCGCAGCGAGTGCTTCTGACGGCCTTGCGCCTGTGCGTTCTCCTTGTCGTGCTGCTTCTGTTGTTGCGGCCGCTGCGCACGGAGCCCGCCCCGCCCGGCGACGGCGTCGTGGCCATTCTGGTCGATCACTCGCGCAGCATGGCCATTCCGGATGCCGGCGGCGGCCCGCGAATCGATCGCGCCCGAGAGCTCGTCCGGGAACGTCTGCTCCCCGCGCTGGGCGAAACGTTCGATGTGGAGGTTCTCGGGTTCGGGGAGACGCTGGCCCCGGTCGACGCAGACGCGCTCGTGGCCGGTGCGTCGCGGTCGGATCTGGCCGGCGCCCTCGACGCCGTCCCGACCCGGTTCGGCGGGCGGGCCCTCGCGGGCGTCGTCGTCGTTTCCGACGGCGTTGCAACCGGGCGGAACGACGTGGCCGCGGTCGCCGCGCGGCTGCCGGCGCCGGTCTACACGCTGGGCGTCGGCGACCCGCGGCCCGGGCCGGATCGGGAGGTCACGGCCCTCGAGTCCGGGCAGCCGGTGGGGGCCGGCTCCGTGGTCGATGTGATGGCGACCATCGTGAGCCGCGGGTTGGAGGATGCGCCCTTCGACGTCCGACTGAGCGCCGGCGGGCGTCTGGTCGACGTGCGCCGGGTGCGGCCGGCGCGAGACGGGGCCCCGACCGTGGCCGTGTTCCGGGTGGCGCCCGATCCGGTGCTGGCGTCCGTGTACACGGTGGAGGTGCCGGTCGACGCGGCGGAGCTGGTGTCCGGGAACAACCGCCGGCAGGTCCTGGTGCGACCGCCCGAGAGGCCGCGCCGCCTGCTGCTCGTCGAGGGATCGCCCGGCTACGAACACAGCTTCCTCAAGCGCGCGTGGCTGGCCGATCCAGGCATCACTTTCGATGCGGTGGTGCGCAAGGGGCAGAACGAGCAGGGGGAGCAGACCTTCTACGTGCAGGGAGACCCGGCGCGGACCGCCGCGCTCGCGGCCGGCTACCCGCGGACGCGCGCGGCGTTGTTCCGGTACGACGGCGTGGTGCTCGCCAACCTGGAGGCGGAGTTCTTCCGACCGGAGCAACTCGACATGACGGCGGAGTTCGTCGCGGAGCGCGGCGGCGGCCTGCTGCTGTTCGGTCCGGCCAGCCTGCGCCGGCGAGGCTATCTCGGCTCCTCTCTCGAGCCCGTGTTGCCGGCGCGGCTCGTGGACCGGTTGGGTCTGACCGACGCGGGCCGCGATGAAGACGGTGCGGACCGGCTCGCGCCGACTCGGGCGGGCCTCGCCCACCCCATGCTGCGCCTCGGGGCGACCATCGAGGAGACCGAGAACCGGTGGAGAGCGGCGCCGGCGCTGGTCGGCAGCGTGCGTATCGGTCCCGTGCGTCCGGGCGCCGCCGTGCTCGCGCTGACCGCATCCGAGACCGGTTCCGCACGGCCGCTCGTCGTCGTCCAGCGCTACGGCGCCGGCCGGTCGATGATCCTGGCGGGGCGGGCCACGTGGCGCTGGCGGATGCAGCTTCCCGTGGCTGACCGGACGTACGAGCGATTCTGGGGGCAGGCGGCGCGCTGGCTGACCGCCGGCGCCGTCGATCCGATCGCGGTGACCACGCGGGGCGGGGACGCGGCCGGCGATTCCCTGCGGGTGCACGTCTCGGTGCGCGACGACGAGTTCCGGTCCGTGGACGGGGCCGCCGTGCGCGTGAGCGTGCGTGGTCCCGCCGGGGTGCCGCGACTGGAGGAAGCGCCGGCGGTCGCGCGCGGCGCGGGAGACTACGGTGTCTCCACGCCCCCATTGTCGGCCGGTGTGCACCGCATCGACGTGGCCGTCTCCCGCGACGGGGAGGGGCCGGGCAGCCGGCGCGACTGGGTGCTGGTGGACGGCGCCGACCCGGAACTCGAGGATCCGTGGCTGAACGCGGATCTGCTGCGGCGCGTTTCCGAGGCCGGCGGCGGTGTCCACCTGGAAGCGGACCGGCTCGACGACCTGCCCGATCGGCTGCGGGCCGCGGCCCCCGCGGCTCCGCGAACCGTGACGCGCGAAGTCTGGCATCATTCAGCGGTGTTCATCGCACTGGTCCTGCTGCTGGCCGTGGAGTGGTCGCTGCGCCGCCTGTGGGGCATGCGATGATCGGACGCAGGTGGCGGGCGGGCGTCGCGGCGTTGTTGCTGCTGGCGGTGCGCGGTCCGGCTGAAGCCCGCGACTACTTCACGCTCATCGTATCCGGTGCGTCGGGAGGCCCGGAGTACGCCGAGCGCTACGACCGCTGGCGGACCGGCCTCGTCGCGGCCCTGCGCGCCCAGCCGGGGTTTCGCGACGACCGCCTGCTGCTGCTCGCCGAGACCGCAGGCGCCGGCGTCGGCTGCGCATCGCGCGAGGGCGTGCAGGATGCGATCCGGGAGCTCGCCGGGCGGATGGACGGGCAGTCGGTGTTGTTCGTGATCCTGCTCGGTCACGGGACCTTCGACGGGCAGGACGCCAAGTTCAACCTCGTCGGACCGGACCTGACCGCCGCGGAGTGGGCCGCCCTGGTGGAGCCTCTGCCCGGGCGGCTGGTCTTCGTCAACACCTCGGCGGCCAGCGCACCCTTCCTCGCGTCGCTGGCGAAGGGCGGCCGCATCGTGATCACGGCGACCGAGTCGCCCGTCCAGCGCTACGCGACGGTGTTTCCCGAGTTTCTCATCCGGGCGTTCGTCGATGCCGCCGGCGACGTCGATCGCAACGGCCGCGTCTCCGTGTGGGAGGCCTTCGTCTACGCGAGCGCCGGGGTGCGGCGCTGGTACCAGGAGCGCGGACGGCTCGCGACCGAGCGTGCGCTCCTCGACGACACCGGGGACGGATTCGGGATCGAGGCCGGCGAAGCGGAGGACGGCCCGCGCGCCGGCTTGTCGGCCGCGGCCTACGTAGGCGCCGGCGTGGATGACGTCGCGACGGCCCAGGGCGGGGAGATGGACCGCCTGGCGGCTCGCCGCGCGGCGCTGGAGGTCGAGGTGGAGGAACTGCGGGCGACCCGGGCGACTCTGGTCCCCGAGCGTTACGCAGCCGAGCTCGAGCGCCTGCTTCTGGAGCTCGCGCGGGTTTCGCGGAACATGCGCCTTCTCGACGGCGGGCGCTGAACGAAACGGACGGTACGCATGACGTGTGACACCTGCGGGCAGGAAATCGCCGACAACGCCCTCATCTGCTACAAGTGCGGCGCCGCGACCACCGCGCGCGAACGTGAGCCGGCGCCTGTCGACGATCCCGCCCGGCGCCGCTGGTCCGCGCTGTTCCTCGCGGTCGTGTTCCTGGGCGTGATTCTCTTCTTCGTCGGCGAGCTCCTGCGCGGCCGGCCGCCGGCGCCGCTCGTCTGGCTCATGCTGGCCTGCGCCGGGGGGTTGCTGGCATGGCGGCTGAAGCTCGGCTGAGGCGGCGCTGGTCCGCTCGCGCCCGGATGACGCGCGCATGGAAGACGCCAGACTCGAACTGACCGGCGCGGAGCAACGGCGAGTGCGCATCGACAGGGTCCCCTTTCTGCTCGGGCGCCGCGCCGAGAGCGACCTCGTGTTGCCGCACGTCGAGGTGTCCCGAGACCACGCGGAGATCGTCGAGGACGGTTCCGGCTACGCGCTCCGCGACCGTGGTTCACGCTACGGCACGTTTCTCAACGAGGAGCCGGTGACCGAGGGGATGCTGGCCGACGGCGATCGGATCCGGCTCGGCCGCAGCGGCGGCGCCGAGCTCGTCTTCCGCCTGCCGGGTGCCACGACGCCGGCGACCGCCCGCAACGCAGCCGACGGATTCGCTGCGGCGACCGATCTGCGGCAGGTGGCGGTGCTGCTGGAGGGACTCCGCGCACTGAGCTCTGCACGCGTCCTGGACGACGTACTGGTGCTGGTCATGGACTCGGCCATCGCGGTGAGCGGCGCCGAGCGCGGGTTCATCATGCTTGCGAACGGCGACGGCGCGCTGGAGCTGAAGCTGGCGCGGGCACGGGGCCGGCGGACCCTGCCCGGCAGCGGCTTCGAGACCAGCCGCAAGATCCCCGAGGAGGTCTTCCGCACGGGGCGGACGCGGATCGAGGCCGATCTGCTGGACGGCGACCTCGCCAAGGTGCACGTCGGGACGGTGGCGCTCGGAATACGGCACGTGCTCTGCGTGCCGCTCCGCTTGATGCGGTTCTCGGACGCGGCGGACGCCGCGCCGGCCGGGGGGGAGCGGCAACAGCGGATCGGCGTGCTCTACCTCGACAGCCGCGACAAGGCGAAGCTGCTCTCGCCGGGCACGGAGGGAGCTCTCGAAACCCTGGCCAACGAGGCGGCGGTCGCGATTCAGAACGCCGAGCTGTACCGTGCCGCGCTCGAGAACGCGAAGCTGGAGCGCGAGCTGCAGACGGCGGCGGAGATCCAGCAGGCGCTGTTGCCGAAGCGGCAGCGGTCCGGCGGGTTCTTCGAGGCGGCGGCCGCGACGCTGCCGTGCCGGTCCATCGGCGGCGACTTCTTCGACTACATCGATCGGCCCGACGGGGCGCTCGCCTTCGCGCTCGGCGACGTGGCCGGCAAGGGGCCGCCCGCGGCGCTGCTGGCCGCCTTGATGCAGGGTTCGCTCGCGGCCGAGGGCTGCGTCGGGGCGGGACCCGCGGCGACGATGACCACGGTGAACACCGCTCTCGTCCGCCGCGGCGTTCAGGGGCGCTTCGTGACGCTCTTCTACGCGGTGCTGTACCCCGACGGCAGGCTCGTCTACTGCAACGCGGGGCATAACGCACCGGTGCTGGTGACGGCGAGCGGCGTCTCGCGCCTCGACACCGGCGGGATGGTGGTGGGCCTCTTCGACGGCGTCCCGTTCGACGAGGGAACGGCGATCCTGCGGCCGGCCGACTACGTCGTGCTGTTCAGCGACGGGGTCTCGGAGGCGATGAACGCCGACGAAGAGGAGTACGGCGACGACCGGCTCCTCGAGTGCCTGGCCGGCACGACCGGTGCCGCGTGCGAGCCCCGCCTGCAGGAGATCCTGGCCAGCGTGGAGCGGTTCACCGCGGGTGCGCCGCAACACGACGACGTGACGGCGATGGTGGTCGGCTATCAGCCGCGCGCATCGGCTGCGACGTAGTCCCGCGTGCTCTCTCCCATGTAGAGCTGCCGGGGGCGGGTGATCTTCTGCTCCTTGTCCTCGAGCATCTCCTGCCATTGCGCGACCCAGCCGGCGGTGCGGCCGATCGCGAACAGCACCGGGAACATGCCTGCGTCGAACCCCATCGCCTCGTAGATCAGGCCGGAATAGAAGTCGACGTTGGGGTAGAGGCGGCGCTTGACGAAGTAATCGTCCTCCAGGGCGATCCTCTCCAGCTCGAGCGCCACGTCGAGCAGGGGATTGCGGCCGGTCACCTCGAAGACCTCGTAGGCGGTCTTCTTGATTACCTTTGCGCGCGGGTCGTAGGACTTGTAGACGCGATGGCCGAAACCCATCAGGCGGCCCTCGCCGCTCTTGACGCGGCCGATGAACGCCGGAATCGCGTCCACCGAGCCGATCTCGCGCAGCATGCGCAGGACCGCCTCGTTCGCCCCGCCGTGCAACGGGCCGTACAGCGCGGCCGCGGCGCCCGCAAGCGACGCGAACGGGTCGGCCTGCGAGCTGCCGATGCTGCGCATCGCGCTGGTGCTGCAGTTCTGCTCGTGATCGGCGTGCAGGACGAACAGGACGTCGAGGGCGCGCTCGAGGGCCGGATGCGGCGCGTAGGCCTGCCCCTCTTCCTTGTAGAGCATGCTGAGGAAGGTGCCGGTATAGCCGAGGCCGGCGTCGGGCGCCACGTAGGGGCGTCCGGTGCTCCGCCGGCAGGCGTAGGCGGCCACGCCGGGGGCGAGCGCGATCAGCCGGGCCATCTGTGTCCGGCGGGTCTCGGCGTCGAGCACCTGCTTCGCTTCGGGAAAGAAGGTGGAGAGCGCCCCGACGGCGGCGAGGAACATGCCCATCGGATGGGAGCCTTTCGGGAAGCCCCCCATGAGCGCCTGCACGTGCGAGTCCAGCGCCGAACGCCCGTTCAGTGCGTGGCGGTCGATCTCGGCGGTCCAGGCGTCGAGCTCGGCCGGCGTCGGCAGCTCGCCGTTGACGAGCAGCCACGCCGTTTCGAGAAAGGTGCTCCGCTCGGCGAGCTGCTCGATCGGATAGCCGCGGTAACGCAGGATGCCCCGGTCGCCGTCGATGAACGTGATCCGGCTGCGGCAACTGGCGGTGTTGAGGTACGCCGGGTCGTACGACATCATCCCGAACTCCTCGGGATCGACCTTGATCTGCCGCAGGTCGATCGCGCGGATCGTCCCGTCGACGATCGGGATCTCGTACTGCTTGCCGGTGCGGTTGTCGGTGATGGTCAGCGTATCGCTCATGCCTGCCTGTCGCTCCCCCGGATGGCTCGGTCGGACCGCGGGGCGCTCCGTTCAGGAGCCCCGGTCACCGCCGATCGGATCATGATCCTCGGCCGCCGTCGATTCGCTCGGCACCCGGTAGCGCTCGCCGATCCAGTTGCCCAGATCGAGGAGCCTGCAACGCTCGCTGCAGAACGGCCGCCACTGCAGGTCGACCGGACGCTGCCGGCAATGTACGCAACGCCGCTCTTCGGTCACGACGTCTCCTGGATGCGGATGCGCGCGGGCGGCGTCGGGCGCCGTCGCGTCGAACGAACTCGCCGGATTGTAGATCGTCGCGCCTTCGTGCGTCAGGCCGGGGCGTCGGGGTCGTCGGCTCCACGCGCCGCCGCCCGGCGCCGGGGTGTCGCGGCGCCTGAGGGGACGGGTTGCCGCCGCCGTCCCGCCGCCGTCGCGCCGCGGCTCGGCTGCCGCCGGCGCTTCGCGTCGACCTCGCAGCGCACGATGCGTCCCAGCACGGACTCCAGCGGTCCTGCGTTGCGCTGGGCGGCCCAGAGCTCCAGCTCGGTGTCGCCGGCCGGCGTCAGCTTCAGCAGGCAGTCGTGCGCGCCCGCGGCGACGGCGACCGCGGCGACGCTCTGCGCGTGGCTCCGGTCCAGTCCTTCGGCCACGCGCAGCATCGCCGCCAATGTCCTCACCGTGCGCCGGCGCGTTCCCGAGAGGTCGCCGTAGCCCCCGTGGGAGCGCTTCGGCAGCCCCCGGCGGTGGTAGCGCGCGACCAGCGCCATGACCTCGATCTCCTGCGGCTCGAACCCGCGCAGGTCGCCGTTCATGATCAGATAGCAGGAGTGCTTGTGGTGCCGGCTGTAGCTGATGTGGACGCCGATGTCGTGGAGTGTCGCCGCGTACTCCAGCCACTCGCGCTCGCGTGCGCCCAGGCCGTGGATCGTCGAGGTCTGGTCGAACAGCGCCAGCGCCATCCGCACGACCTGACGGGCATGCGGCTCGCTGTAGTTGCAGCGCTCGGCCAGCTCGATGACGCTGCGCCGCCGCACGTCGGGGTACTGCTCCACCCGGGCGATGTGGGCCCGGTTGCGGTGGATGTAGTCCAGCGCCAGTCCCTCGCGCAGAGCCAGATCGCACAGAGTCAGCTCGCGTGCGCCGAGCAGCCGCAGCATCGTGCAGATGAGGATGGAGCCGGCGACGGCCAGGTCCGCGCGCCGCGGATCGAGTCCCGGAATGCCGATGCGCCCGGCGAGATCCAGCGCCGTCAGGTCCCGCCGGACGCGCCGCAGTTGCTTGAGGCTCACCCGCCGGTTGCGCAGCGCGTCGGAGCCGACCGCCCGGCCTTCCCCGACGGCCAGCGCGCCGAGGCTGAGGATGGTGCCCGACGTCCCGACCACGCGGGCGAAACCGCGGCTGCGGATCTTCTCGGTGATCGGCGTCAGCACCTCGGTGATGTAGCTCACCATGCGCCGCTCGTCCGCTCCGGTAACCGGATCGCTGTGCACGAATCGCTCGGTCAGCCGGATGACGCCCAGCTTCAGGCTGTGGGCGACGCGTACCTGCGACGATCGCCCCAGCGTCAACTCGACGCTACCGCCGCCTATGTCGATGACGAGCGCCGCGCCGTCGGAGACGTCCACGCCGTAGACCGCGGCGCGGTGGATGAGACGGGCCTCCTCGGTGCCGGAGATGACGCGGGCCTCGATCCCGGTTCGCTGGCGAATCGCGGCGAGAAACTCGCGGCCGTTCTCGGCCTCCCGCACCGCGCTGGTCGCGGCCGCGACGACTTCGTCCACCTCGTGCGATTCGGCCAGTCGCTTGAACTTCGTCAGCGCCTGCAGGGCCGAGCGCATCGTCGGCTCCGTCAGGGCCCGCCCGCCGAGCCCGCCCGCGCCGAGACGGACCATCTCCTTCTCGCGGTCGACGATCTCGAACGAGTGATCGGGCCGCACCTGCACCACGATCATGTGGACGGAGTTGGTGCCGATGTCGATGGCCGCTATGCGCACGGTTCGAATGGAGGGCGAATGTCGTGTGACGGTCTTGCGAACGGCGCCGGAAACTTCACTATACTCATGTGTTTGCCGGTGAAACGGGCCATCGTAGCATGACCGGTACCCATGTCCTGAAGCGTCCGCTCGAGCGCCGTGTCCGGGCGTTGCTGCGGCACCTGCGTCCGACTACGGAGGGCGCGGTCGAGCCGCTCCACCAGTGCCGCGTGGCGACCCGGCGGTTGCGCGAGCTGCTGCCGCTGTGCGACGCCGAGCTCGGGGTGCGCATAGCATCGCGGGCCCGCAAGCGCGTGCGGCAGTTGGGTGGCGCGCTCGGGGCGGTGCGCGAGCTGGACGTCGCCCTCGGCCTGGTCGACGAGGTGGAGCGGGCCGGACGGGCGCAGCCGGCGGCTGCCGACCGCCTTCGGCAGCGGGTGCGGGAGGAACGGGAGCGGCAGCGCGAACGGATGCGGGCCCGCCTGAAGCCGGCCTGGTTGCGGAAGGTGGCGCGGGACGTCGCGGAGGTGCTCAAGGCCATCGGCATGCGGGATGCCACCGACGCGTGGGCGCTGGTCCTCGCCGATCGGTTGAGCGAGCGGGCCGACCGGCTGCGGGATGCCGTCGCCGAGGCCGGCCCGATGTACGTCTCCGAACGCGTCCACGAGGTCCGTATCGCAGCGAAGAAACTGCGCTACGGGCTCGAGCTGGCGTCAGAGACCGGCGAGGCGGACACGGCCGACGCGGTGGCTCGGCTCAAGAAGATACAGGACTCGCTCGGGCGGCTGCACGACATCGAGATCCTGCAGGAGCTCTTGCGCAGCATCGATCTGCTCGCCCATCGCGACGAGCCGTGGGCCGCGGCCCTCGCGGCGCTCGATCGCGATTTGACCGAGGAGTGCCGCCGCCTTCACGGCGTTTTCGTCGCCGGCCAGGCGGGACTGGTCGAGGTAGCCAGGATCGCCCGTCGCGTGGCGTCGCAGATGTCCAGCGATCACGGCGGGCGCACGGGGCGGAGCCGCGTGCTCAAGATGTCGCTGGAGCGTGCGCCGGAGGCGCCGCCGGCCGCGGCTCGGCGCTGAGACTCCCGGCCCGGAACCGCGGCCTTGCGGTCCCGCTGTTCGCCCTACGCCTGACTACGAGCCGGGGCAGCATTCGCGGCGCGACCATCTGGTTGGCGTTCAGTCAGCCTCCGAGCAGCCAGCCGGCGGCCGCGCCGCCCAGAATCAGCCAGGTCGAGTTGGGCCGCCAGCGGAGCAGGGCCGCCGCTGCCGCGACCACGATCAGCGCCGTCGGCAGGTCGACCACCGCGGCCCGCGCCAACTGCCAGGTGACCGCCGCCATCAGGCCGAGCGACGCGGCCACCACGCCGTCGAGGCAGCCGCCCAGCAGCCGAGACGCGCGCAGCCGCGGGATGAGCGGTTGCGTCACCGCGACGAAGAAGAACCCCGGCGCGAAGATGGCCGCGGTCGCCAGCGCGGCGCCGGCCCAGCCGCCGAGCAGGTAGCCGATGAACGTCGCGGTGGTGAAGACCGGCCCGGGCGTGACCTGCCCGACGGTGATGGCGTCGATGAGCTGCTGGTCGGTCAGCCAGCCCCAGCGCTCCACCAGGTCGGCCCGCAGGAAGGCGAGCAGGACATAGCCGCTGCCGAACAGGACGGAGCCGACCTTCAGGAAGAACAGCGCCAGCCCGGTGAGGGTGAAGGGGACCGCGGCGCCCGTTGCCGCCGTCGCGCCGCCTGCTGCCGTTCCTGCGATGGCGCCCGCCGAGATCGCGGCTCCCGCCGTCGCGCCGGCCTGCGTCGCCGCCGCGGCCGCGCCCCGCAGCAGGTGCGCCAGCGCTGCCGGGAGCCCGATCAGCCAGGCAAGGACTGCCGCGCCGCTTCCCGGTCCGCTCGGCCGCACGGCCAGCGCGAGTCCTATCGCGCCGCCCGCCGCCAGCACCGCCAACTCGTTCACGCCGTAGAGTGCCGCCGCCAGCGCGGCGCCGCCGACCGGCGCATACACCCACCGGCCGAGCGCCGCCTGCCCCAGCTTGACCAGTGCCTGCACGACGATGGCGATGACCACCGGCCCGATGCCGTACATCAGCCACCCGACCTGCGGCGTCGT
>WTGR01000348.1 GCA_011523485.1 Acidobacteriota bacterium | reverse complement strand
ATGCGGCGTGGCCGGGTCGTAGCCGGCCGGCACCGACACCGCGTACGGCATCTCGCCGTGTCCTTCGATGGCGAACGTCAGGTGCTCCACTTCCGGCCGTCCTCCCGCCTGCGCCAGCAAGTGGGCGGCGGCGATACACCCGAGCCCCGCGACCGATACCAGCGTGCGAACATTCACCAGCTTGCACATTCTCTTCCATCCTTCGCCATGAACCCGGCCGACCCGTGCCACGATGGTACATCGGTTCGCGGTGCGCCGTCCGGTTCGGGCGCACGCCAAGCCGTGTGCCCGAACCCGGCGCTGTCCAGCCACCTGGAACAGATGCCAAGCGCGACCCGTCCTCGCAGGCGGACGCCGATTCAGAGCGGATTCCCACCGAAAAGCGCTCGATCTCACCTTGACGGTACAATCCCGGATGCCTTTGTCGACGTACCGAGCCGATCGCGCCCGTTTCGCACCCGTCGCCGTGGCCGGATTGCCGACTGCCGACGCCTCGCCGTGCGGCCCGGGATCGACCTCTGGTGCACGTCACGGCCCGGCCGCGGGCGCTATCGCTTCGGGGTCCCTTGTTCGTGTTCATGTCATCCTGACGTCCGACATGTGAGGCGATCGTGGCGAAGCACGTGCACGAGATCCGGGATCCGATCCACACGTTCGTGCGGCTGGACAGCGCCGAACGCCAAGTGCTCGACTCCCGTCCGTTCCAGAGACTGCGCCATATCCACCAACTCGCCTTGACCTACCTGGTCTACCCGGGGGCGACCCACAAGCGATTCGAGCACTCGCTCGGGGTCATGGAGCTCGCAAGTCGCGTGTTCGATACCGTTACGAGTAGTGTCAATGTGACTGATCGTGTTCGGGACCGGCTGCGTCAGCTTGACAACCGCGACGAGTTGGCGTACTGGCGCCGCGTTCTGCGGATGGCGGCTCTTTGCCACGACCTCGGGCATCTGCCCTTCTCGCATGCGGCGGAACACTATCTGTTGCCGGACGGCTGGGACCACGAACGAATGACCCGTGAACTCATTCGCAGCGATGAGATGCGAGCTATCTGGGACGGCATGCGGCCGCCC
The DNA here is from genome assembly GCA_011523485.1 of Acidobacteriota bacterium. The sequence continues at coordinate 2,509 of WTGR01000348.1, read as the reverse complement.
CTGGTGCCTGAAGACATCATGAAGCTGGCGGTCGGGCAGAAAAAGGCCGCTGATCTTCGGTTTTCGGCCTGGGAATCGATTCTCTCGGAGATCATCGTAGGCGACGCGTTCGGGGTCGACCGGATGGACTACCTTCTGAGAGATTCTCACCATGCCGGTGTGGCGTACGGCAGGTTCGACCACTACCGCCTGGTTGACACGCTTCGTATTCTGGCACTGCCAGCCGCGGACCGGGCCCAGGAGTCCGGAGAACCCGCCCTTGGGTTGGAGAGTGGAGGAATTCAATCTGCCGAGGCGTTGATGCTGGCGCGCTACTTCATGTATTCGCAGGTCTATTTTCATGCGGTTCGCAGAATCTATGACATCCATCTGATGGACTTTCTGAAGGAATGGCTCGATGGAGGAATGTTCTCCACCGATGCACAGGAGCACCTGAGAATGACGGACAATGAAGTTACTGCCGCCTTCCTGGACGCGGCCCCCGGAGATGGAGAGGGAGGTTTGCATGCACGCCGAATTGTCGAGCGGAAACACTTCAAGCTGATCTATGAGCGGAATCCTGGAGACGTCGGAATCAATCCGGAAGCGGGGAGGGTGGTGTGCGCGGGGCTGGTCGAGGAATTCGGAGCCGAGAACATCCGTGGCGATCACTACCGGCAGCGGGGCAGTGCGCCGGATTTTCCGGTACAGCTTCGCAACGACGAAGTCGTGTCGTCCCTGGATGTTTCGGAGACTCTGGGTCAATTGCCGGTCGTCTCGGTCGACTATGTCTTCGCCGAGAGAGCGCAATTCGACGACGCGAAGAAATGGCTGGACGAGCATCGGACAGGAATCATCCGACCGCAGGAGGAGGCAGACGGTGGGTAGACTCAAGCGGGCGGCGCTCTTGACGAGATTGATGGAACGGTTGCGCGAGAATGGCAGTTGGTGCGGCGAAACGCACATGCAGAAGGCGGCTTTCCTCGTTCAGGAGCTGATGGGCATCCCGCTGGACCTTGAGTTCGTGCTGTACAGGCATGGGCCGTACTCGTTCGATTTGCGGGACGAGTTGACGGGGCTGCGCGCGGATGGGCTGGTTCGTCTTGAACCGCAGCGTTCCTGGGGGCCGCGTCTTGCGCCCACCGAACACAGCGCGTACATCCGGGAACTGTATCCCCGGACGCTGAAGGAGTACGAGGAGAGCTTGAACTTCGTAGCCGTTGAGCTCGGCGACAAGGGGGTCGCTGCGCTCGAGTGTCTGACTACGGCGTTCTATGCGTACCGGAGGCCGGAGGCCGGGGAGACCGTGGAGCGGCGGGTGGCCTGGGTCAGGGAGCGGAAACCGCATATTCCGGCGCAGTTGGCGATGACCGCGTTCGAAGATGTGGAGCGCATGGTTCAGGAGGCTGGTCGGCACGTCCCCGCACGCCCGGCTTGGGTGTCGAGCACCCCATGACCGTTCGCACCCGATTCGCTCCGAGCCCGACCGGCTACCTCCACATAGGCGGCGTCCGCACGGCGCTGTTCAACTGGCTGTTCGCGCGCCGTCACGGGGGGCGGTTCATCCTGCGCATCGACGACACCGACCGGGGGCGCAACGTCGCGGCGGCGCTGCGGCCGATTCTCGACGGCTTCCGCTGGTTGGGCATCGACTGGGACGAGGGGCCGGAGGTGGGCGGCCCGTACGCGCCGTACTACCAGTCGCAACGGACCCATCGCCACCGTGCGGCGGTAGGGGAGCTGCTCGACCGGGGATTGGCGTACCGCGACTACGCCACGGCGGAAGAGACGACGGCCGAGCGCGAGGCGGCGCAACGCGAGAAGCGGCGGTTCATCTACAGCCGGCGCTGGATGGCGGAGACCGACGCCGACGCGGCGCGCTTCGAGGGCGAGGGACGTACCGCCGTCGTCCGCCTCAAGATGCCGCGCGACGGAGCCTGCCGCTTCGACGACCTGGTGCGCGGGCCGGTCGCCTTCGACTGGGCGCTCGAGCAGGACCACGTCATCCAGCGGGCGGACGGCAGCCACCTGTATCACCTGGCCAGCGCGGTCGACGACCACGACTTCGACATCTCGCACGTGATCCGCGCGGAGGAACACCTGTCGAACACGCCGCGGCAGGTCTTCATCGCCGGCGGGCTCGGCTACGAGCTTCCCCGCTACGCCCACCTGCCCTACGTGGCGGCGCCGGGCGGCAGCGAGAAGCTGAGCAAGCGGAAGCTCGGCAAGTACCTGTCGCAGCCCGAGTTCAAGAAGGTGTACGACCACGGCGCCGGCATCCTGGCCGCGCTCGGCGAGGAGGTCGTCCCGGAGCGCTTCAACCCCGTGCTGGTGGAGTTCTACCGCGACGTCGGCTACCGGCCGGACGCGCTGGTCAACTACCTGCTGCTGCTCGGCTGGTCGCTCGACGACCGCACCGAGGACTTCACGCGCGACGAGATGATCGAGCACTTCTCGCTGGAGCGGGTCAACCGGTCCGCCGCGAGCTTCGACCCGCAGAAGATGATGGCGTTCGAGGAGCGCCGGATGA
>WTGR01000436.1 GCA_011523485.1 Acidobacteriota bacterium | reverse complement strand
CGTCCGCGCCAGGCCGAGGGTGGAGTAGATCGCCACCACGACGGCCAGCGTCCAGGTCCAAAGGCGGCGTTCGCGTTCCGATGTGAAGGAAGACAAGGAGAGCACCTTGCGGTGTGCGGTCACGAGCGGTTTCATCGGTTGCTCTCCGGATCGGCGAGCCGGGCTCCCGTATCCGCCTGCCGGTAGTCGAAGAACTCCTGCGTGATCGTCGCCTCGTACTCGCCGAGCGCCGTGGTGGCGCGACCCGAGAGCGTCATGCGCGCCGGCATCCAGACGCCACGGACGGGCGCCAGCTCCATCACCGCCTGCAGGCCGTCGGCCCGCAGCAGCCATCGGAACCGAAGAAAGTCGAGCCCCGCGTTCCCGAAGGAGTACTTCACTATCTGGTGAGTCTCGGGATCGATCCAGAGCGTCACCATCGACGTCTTGACGATCCCCCGATTGATCCGCTCGCCGGCCTCCTTCCAGAAGGCGCCGGTCGGGTAGAACTCGATACGGACCACCTCGCGACCTGCGACGGTCTTGCGGCCGACGAAGTAGTACTCGCCCGGCTCCGACGTCCACTCCAGGAAGTAGAAGAAGTCGGTGACGAAGCGGGGCTCGGCATCTCCCCGGTCGACGAGCTCCCGGCTCTCGGTACCACGCGTGTCGTCACCCGTCCGCAGCCCGGCGCGCCGCCGCTCTTCGTCGCGCAGCCAGGACCCTTCGTAGCCGCGCCGTGTCGCGTCGTCGATGCCCACGCCGTCCACGCGCACCGGGCTGCGGACCGCCGTTCCGTCGCGGACGTACCACTCGTACTCGCGCACGCGCCGAAAGCTGGACAGTCGACTCTCGGGTGGCGCGTCGAGCTCGAGCGACCAGGTCTCGCGCAGGACGAAGTCGCCCAGCCGCCGCCACGGTGCGGCGTCACGGTTGGCGAGCACGCGCTGCATGAACCGGTCGATGTCGTTCTCGTTCCGGGCGGCGCGTGGTTCCCCTGCGTGCGAGGTGGCCGTGCCGGCCTGTAGAGACGAGACCGTAGCGACCGGCTGCGTGGACGAGACCGTAGCGCCGGGCGGTGCGGAAGCCAGCATCGAAGCGGTCGCCGCCGCCATGGCGGCGGTGAGCGCCGACGGCAACACGAGCAGTCCGTGGTGAAACGCCGCGGGGCACCCAGAGCGGCGAGGTGTCCGCGTGGCAAGGCGCGACGAGGGATGTTCCGTGTGCATGTCGGTCCTCCGTTCGCGCGGCGAGTTCGCCGCACGGCGTTACTGCAGGCACAGCGGATGCCAACCCGGCGGTCGGTCCCCAAGCCATTGATTTGCAGTAAGTTGGATCGTTGGACGAAGTGCTGCGAGCGGCTCGACTCCCGTGGAGTCTGGGACACCACGCGCCAACCTGCTGTGCATCCAGTGCACGTGCACGTCGGCGCGAGTGGCGTACCCGGGTTGAACGGGGCGCAAGGGTCCGCGGGACGCCGGCGCTTGACATGCCGAATCGCGCCTGCCGATACTCGAAAAGCGGTTCGCCGGATCGACCGCACCGGCCGACACCATGAGACCTGCGGCACACCCGGACGAATGGCGGCCCGTCACGCCGGGCGAGGGTGAGTCAATCGACCAGTTGTCGCGGCGGCAGCCGTGGACCGAGGCGCAGTACCTGCAGTTGACGGACCGCTCCCGGCGGCTGCTCGAGTTCACGGACGGCCATCTCGATATCCTGCCCATGCCGACGGACCAGCATCAGGTCATCGTGCGGTTCCTGTTGCTGGCCCTGTTTCCGCGTGCACTCGAGTTAGGCGGCACGGTGCTCTTTGCCCCGTTGCGGCTACGTATTCGCGACGGAAAGTTCCGGGAGCCCGATCTGCTGCTCGTGCTCGACGCGAACGATCCGCGCCGCGGGAACGACTTCTGGACCGGCGCCGACCTGGTGATCGAGGTCGTCAGCCCCGACGACCCGCGCCGCGATACGCAGGACAAGCGGCTGGACTACGCGGAAGCGGGGATTCCCGAGTACTGGATCGTCAATCCACTGGACGAGACGGTGACGGTGCTCGTGCTGCGGGGGACCGCCTACGCCGAACATGGCGTTTTCCGCAGGGGACAGCAGGCCGGTTCCATCTGCCTGCCCGACTGTTCCCTCGACGTGGCGAGCGTGTTCGACGCCAAATGACACCGGCGCCGTACCGCTGGGCGCTCGGCCATGTGGGCTGCCCGGTTCGGAAGAGCCGGCGTGTCTTGGCCGGCTGGCATCACCTCGATGGGTTGGTGTTCGGGCCGGCTCCGCAGAGACGAGCCGATTCCGCAAGGGATCCCAGGGCGAGAAGCGCCGCGCCGCGGTAGTAGCCGGTCTCGGCGTGCTTCTCCACAAGCGCGAGGCAGGCGGGCGCCCACGCGAGCAGGTGGTCCCGCAGGAAGGCCTTCTGGGCCTCGAAGCATCTCGTTAGCCGGGTCGCGTCGTCCTTGGCCGTGGCCTGAGCAGCCAGGTCCGACAGCGTCGCCACGAAGGCCAGCTCCAGCCCCAGGTGGTCGTCCGGTTCGCGGTGGACCGCCGGCGCCCGTACGCCGAACCGCTCGTAGAGAGCGCGCACCTGGAGCGTGGGTTCCTGGAAGGTGAGCTTCGTCTTGCTGCGGTAGACCGACTCCCAGGGCGTGGCCAGCATCTCGCCCGGCCCGACGAAGAGCCGGTTGAAGTCCCACGTCAGCGCGTCGAGCTGCGTCGGATCCCAACCCCGGCAGAACGTGGTCAGCAATGCGAGCCCCGCGTCGGTCGTCCTGTCGTCGCCGGACGGAAAGGGCCAGGCTTCGAACAGGCGGTCCCCCGCGAAGGCGGCCAGCCACTCGGCGCGCGGCGCCTCGTAGAAGCACCGGCCGAGAAAGTGGTAGGCGATGGCCTGTTCCTCCTGCCGCCGTTGCCATTCGGCCGGTATGGACGGTGCTTCGTCCGGCGCGGGGGCGATCAAATGCCGACCCTTACCTGCATGGCGTAGAAGAGGAAGCGCCCGCACACCTCCGACGCCGCGGTGAGGCCGAACGCGCCGCACGTGAGAGCGGACGCCAGTGGGCGCGGTGAGGGTCCGGCCTGCCCCACGGCTCCGCGGCTGCTCGCAACGACGCCGCCCAGCGCCGCGGCGGCCGCGCCGAGCAGTCCGAGCCGCAGCAGGAGGATGCCGCCGTAGTCGCCGGTCAGCCGTTGCACGCTCGCCGCCGCGGCCGGCAGGGGGTTCGCGGCCAGCGAGGCGAGATGGAGCGGCACGACGACGAACTCCAGCGCCAGCGCGGCAATGCCGGCCAGCGCCAGTCCCCGCAGGGTCGCCGATGATGTGCCGCCAGTTGCTATGGGGGCGGCCTGCGCGGGATCGTCACCGCCCGAGGTGAGGCTGCGGAAGACGAATCCGGCCGCAACGCCGAGGATGCCCAGCCGTAACGCCGTGCCTCCGAATGCCGCGGGGGTCGCGAACGTGTTCCAGGCCGGCTGGGCCGGCAGCAGGTAGATAGCGATCTGGCAGCCGAGAAACGCCAAACCGGCGACCGCGGTGAATCGCGGCAGCCACGTGGCGAGCGCTGGATTCGCGGGCGTCGGATTCGCCGGCTCCGGACCGGT
>WTGR01000608.1 GCA_011523485.1 Acidobacteriota bacterium | reverse complement strand
TCGACCACGGGCAGGAACCCGCAGTCGTGCGAGCGCATCTCACCGACTGCGACGCGCAGGTCCGTTTCCGGACGCACGGTTGCAAGGTCGGTTGACATCAGTGCATCGACTCTCACGGAATCCTCCACCCGAAGAGCAATGCAAACTCGAGTCCATGGCGCCCCACGTTCATCTCGTGCCTGCAGTCTGCCGAGAACGCCGCGGCACGGAGCGCGCCGCTCGGGAACCCTGGGGAATACTCAACGTGCATTCGGGCGATATCTCGCACGAGTGCGCCGGAGCGCCGCGTGGCCGGCCCCTTCGCTCTTGATATCATCCAGTTCGTGATCCACTACGTCTCCGGAGACATCCTCCTCAGCCGGGCGCAGGCCGTAGCCCATGGCGTCGCGCTAAAGGATGCGATGACGCAGGGGCTGGCGCGGTCGCTGCACGAGATGTACCCGGCGATGCACAAGGACTACCACCACTGGTGCCTTCTCACCGACGGCACGTACGACGCGGCAACCGGCCTGTATCGGACGCCGGCGGGCCAGACGCGATACTACATGGCGACCGACAACCTGCACGAGCAACGCTACGTCGGCCTGAGCCCGGACGACCTCGTCGAGATTGCGGTGGAGCAGGAACTGCACTTCCACTCGCCGAGTGTACGTACACACACTTCTGCAATTTGTGACACCGCCCGGAGAGCCTTCCCGCAGGGAAAAATGGGGTGTGAGCGACCGCCGCAAGGGGGTCGCTCACAGGATGCCAAATAGCTTGCCAAGAACTCGTACCATAGTTTGCGCAAACATTCATACGTGTTCTTGGCAGCTTCCGTATTCATTGACGTCTTGCGAAGTCTTACGCCATGGCTTCCTGCCACCACATGTTGATCAGATTGCGCTGACGGGTGGGTTGAGGCGCCGGTCCAGGATCGAGCTCGCGGCCGAGTCCGAGGTCGCGGCGCTTGCCGTCGACGGTCAACCGCTGCACCCAGTGGCGGCTGTGGCCGCCGGGCTCGACGACGAGGTAGAGGGTGCCGCCGTCGCCGTGGCGTCCCGGCCGCAGGGTCGAGATTTGTTTGACTCGGAGCCGTCCTGCCATGGGAATTTGGGGCTGTGGTTGCGTCCCACAATCATACCACGACAGGGGCTGGAACTGGCGGATCTCGCTCGGCGGCGGCTGGACGCATTTTACAGAATAGCCCCGCAAAATGGGGGACATCCTGGCTGTCTGCGGACTGCTACGGAACCTAATCATCCTCTGGTAGCGCGAACACGTACATCGCGTTCGGCGCCCCCGGCACGCGTCCGCCGCCGACCGGGACGGCCAGGTACTGGCGGTCGTCCACCGCGTAGGTGATCGGGAACCCCTGCACCGGCGACGGCATGCGGGTGCGGAACAGCACGTCGCCCGTCTCCACGTCCATGATGTAGAGGTAGCGGTCGCCGTCGGCGGTCACCACCAGGCCGCCGGCCGTGGTCAGGGCCGCGGCGAGGGAGCGGAGGCGGGTCGAGTGGCGCCAGCGCACCTCGCCGGTGTCGATGTCCATCGCCACCAGATGTCCGTCGTGGTCCGGGCTCTTCGGGTGCGGCAGGCGTCCGGCGGACTGCCAGCCGGTCCAGCGGGGGTTGCCGTAGTAGTAGAGGTCGCCCGTCGGGTGCGGCTCGTGCGCCACCTCGCGGAACGTGCCCTTGACGCAGGTCGGGTGGATCGGGATGTAGAGCATTCCCGTCCCGGGGTGGTACGCCGACGAGCGCCAGTTGCGGATGCCCTGGAAGTCGGGACAGAATTCCAGCTCCTCGCCGGGCTCGGGGATCATCTCCGGCCGGTAGGTGGTCTCGCCGGTCTCGGGGTCGACGTCGACCAGCGTCTGGTAGCCGAGATCGTGGGCGGCGACGAACGCGCCGGTCTTCCGGTCGATCTCCCACAGGATGCCGAGCTTTCCCATCTTGAACAGCGACTGCCGGCCGCGGTGGTCGATGAGCACGCTCTCGAACACGTCGTCGAGGTCGTGCGTCTCGCCCGGCACGAACTGGTAGTACCAGTCGAGCTCGCCGGTGTCCGGGTCGAGCGCCAGCACGCTGTTCGTATAGAGCGCGTCGCCGTCGGTGCCGCGCGACAGCCGCGCCCACGGCTTGGCCTGCGAGGTCGACCAGTAGGTGAGGTTCGTGGCCGGGTCGTAGCTGCCCGGTATCCACGCGTCGCCGCCGGCCCGGAACATCGCCGGCAGGTCGCCCCACGTGTCGCCGCCCGGATCGCCCGGCTGGGCCACGGTGGACGTGCGCCACAGCTCGGCGCCGGTCTGCGGGTCGTGAGCGGAGATGAAGCAGGTGCCGTCCTTGTAGCGCTCGCAGCCGGTCATGCCGGCGACGATCTTCCCGTTGACGATGATCGGCCCGCTCGTGTAGCGGTAGCCGAGCCGGTTGTCGGCCACCACGTGGTCCCAGGCCACATCGCCGGTCCGCGCGTCGAGGGCGACGATGTGGGCGTCGTTGGTATTGAGGTAGATCTTGTCGTCGTAGATGGCGATGGACCGTGTGCGCGCGCGGAACGAATCGTCGGGCGACCGCTCGAAGCGCTTGCGGTACTCCCAGCGCAGGTCGCCGGTGACGGCGTCGAGCGCCTGCACGACGTTGAGCGGGCCGGGCAGGTACATGACGCCGTCGTAGACGATCGGCGTGGGCTGCGCCAGGCCGGTGGGCATCGTCCACGACCAGACCAGGCCGAGCTGATGGACGTTGTCCCGGTCGATCTGATCGAGGGGGCTGTAGCCCCAGCCGTCCAGCGTCCGGCGCCAGTTGATCCAGTCGGCCGGGTCGGGGTCGGCGAGCATCGCGTCGGTGACCGGCGCGAAGTCGCGGTCCTGCGCCGCGGCAGGTCCGGCGCCGGCGAGGGAGGCGAGGAGGATCGCCAGCGTCCCCATCCGTAACATCCGGGTCCGAGAGATCGTCCACCACGTCTTCGTGCTCATCCTCGCCCCCGTTTCGTCGGCAACCTGATTCAGGCCGGTCCCACGTGACCGGGCTGTCCATGGCCGGTTCGCCATCATACTCGCGTTCCGGCGACGATCCGCTTCTGTGCGTCGAAGAGCCGGCGACGGAATCCAGGCGCCGGTGTGGAGCGACTCGAGTCCTTGTTCGGCGGGTCGTCGGCTACGGGAGCAGGTCGCTCACGGCGATGGCCGCCGCAGGCCGGGCGAGCGGTGCGACCATCTCGCCGGCGCGGCGTATCAGGACGGTGCGGTATCCGTCGGGGGTCGGGTCGCGGTAGACCTCCAGACGGGCGTCGGGCAGGGCGAGGATCCAGTACTCGGGAATGCCGTGGCGCGCATAGAGGCGTTGCTTGATGATGCGGTCGCGGCGCAGCGAGTCGTCGGATACTTCGACCACCAGCAGGGCGCTCGTCGGGTGGGCGCCCAGGTAGTCGCGCGCCTGCCCCGGTACGACTGCGAGGTCCGGCTCGGGTTCCGAGTCGTCACCCGCTACGAGTGGACACTGAATGCGAACGCGACAGCCGGCGCCGAACACGCCGCGCAGGACGTCGCCCGCCTGATCGACGATCGCCGCGTGCCGGCTGCCCTGCGGGTTCATGGCGAGAAGCTGTCCCT
>WTGR01000897.1 GCA_011523485.1 Acidobacteriota bacterium | reverse complement strand
TGGGGGAATTTTCGATGACCGCAGGTGGGGGAATTTTGAATGACCGTTGACAGGCGAGAGGGGCCGGCGAGCAGGCGCAGGTCCTCGCGGCGGCCGTCGGTGTTGGTCTTCGACGAACGGACGCGGACCCGCAGCTGCCCGGAGCGCGCCGTCGACGTGATGTCGTCCCAGACCAGGGCGGCGATCTCGGAGCCGCGCAGCCCCGGCGCAGAACGCCAACGCCACGATCGCGGCGTCGCGCCGTCCTCGTGCGCCGCGCCGGCGTCGAGCGGATCGACAACGCCGTGCTGCTCGAGTTCGAGAAGACCGGCGGCAAGCTGCCGTCGTTCGCCGACGAGATGCCCGCGCGGATGGGCGATCAGAAACGCCACGACACCCGAGCGCGGCCCGGACGGCGAACCCCTGTACAACGCTGTGGCGCCGAGGATGCACGACGTCGACCGCGACGGCTACGCGGACTTGGTCAATGCCCCGATCACGGTGTGCACCGAATCGCCACTGGTCTATCTGAACGACGGGAGCGGCCGAACTGACGATTCTTGGGTGTTCAGGCTGTTCGGTTCCTGCTTCACCGACGCCTTTATCCATAGGATGGATTTATTGCCGTCCGCGGTGGAACAACCGGCCGTGCTGGGGCCCTGCGGCGCCAAGGAGTACCGGAAAGTTGTCCCTTCTTCCGCGCTTGGTGGCGTTACCACCAGTTCTGATGGTATACGGCGCTCTCGACCCGCGAGGATACCTCAGGATGATGAGGGCGCTCGCATGGCGAGGGGTCGTCGCCTACGTCTCCCTGTGTGCGACGGTATCGGCTGGCGCGCAGACTCCCGTGGGGGCGCTGGCGGTCGATGAGCGTCGAGGCGACCAGTACGGCTGGGCAGTGGATTACGAGTCCGAGGCGGCCGCATGGGAAGCGGCGCTGTCGTGCGGCGCAGGGTGTTCAGTGGTGCTGACGTTCGCCCGTTGCGGGGCGTATGCAGCCGACCAGAACACCGACAGCACGGCGCTGGGCTGGGCGGAATCGTATGCCTCGGCGGCCGGGGCGCAGCAGGCGGCGCTGTCGGAGTGCCGTTCGCGTGGTGGTGGTTCTGGTTGCATCGTGCGAGCGTGGGGCTGCAACGGGCCTGTCGTCGAGGAGGGGTTGGGTCTCGACCGCGCCACGCGGCGGCTGATTCAGCAGGGTCTCGGCGCGGAAGGGTTCGACGCGGGCGTTGCGGACGGCCTGTTCGGCCCGCGGACGCGAGCAGCGATTCGGGGCTGGCAGTCGTCACGGGGTATGCGTCCGACGGGTTACTTGAACACCCGAGCGGCCGCAGCGCTACGCGACGCCAGCGCGTCCGGTGCGTCGGTCTCGGCGGCCGTTGCTTCCGAGTCGCTAGCGAACGCCCCGGCCGCGACGCTGGCGTCGGGCGCGGAGCTGGAAGGCCTGTTCTGGCAGTCGATCGTGAACAGCATGAACCCGGCGGACTTCGAGGCGTATCTCGAGCAGTTCCCGAACGGGGTGTTCCGGGCGCTGGCGCAGATCAGGTTGGTCGCGCTACGGGGTTCGGCGGGAGGAGCGGCCGCGGCGACTGGCCCGCTCGTCGGCGGGGTCGGGTCGCCAGCTTCGGGAGCGCGGGTCTCTGGAGCGCCTGCCTCGGTGTCCGGGACCACACCGGCCGCCGCCACACACGAACTGTCGGGTGTGGCGGTCCGCCCCAGCCAGACGTGCGCCGGTGAGCCGGCCGGGGCGGCGTGCTGGATGGAGATTTCCGAGCAACCAGGGTGCCATCTGTGGAACCCCGGGCTAGCGCTGGGCGCGACCGTGACATGGACGGGCCAGTGTGTAGGTGGCTTCGCCCAGGGAACGGGAACCATGACGTGGGTCTGGGACGAGAATCGCCAAACGGAAACCGGACGCCTCGTGGACGGCAAGCAGGTCGGTCACTGGGTCATCCGCCACGCGAACGGGCGAGTCGACGAAGGTCCCTTCGTGGACGGCAAGCACAACGGTCGCTGGGTCATCCGCCACGCGAACGGGACCGTCTCGGAAGGTCCCACAGTGGACGGCAAGCAAAACGGCCGCTGGGTCATCCGCTTCGCGAGCGGAAACGTCGAAGTATGGCTGTACGAGGATGGAGAGTACGTCCGCACGGTCAGATAAGCGTCGTTATTGGACATCGTGACGCGCTGCGCGAGCCGGCCAAGGCCGGCGACGCCGCGGCGCAGCACGAGATGGCCGAGCGGTATGCGAACGGCAGCCGCGCAAGGACATCTGACCGCACAGGAGAACCTCGCCCGCCTTCGTCGGTGAAGGGCGCGGGGATTCATCCGGGGGGGTGAAAAATGGGAGATGGCGACGTAAATTGGGACTTGGCGCTACGCTCCGTCCGCGGCTTCCTGCTGGCCTTGACCTTGACCGCGGCGTTCGGCACGGCACCCGTCGTAGCCGCGCAGGCTTCAGAACCGACGGAACCCCACGAGGAGTTGGAACGCTTGGCCGAGGAATTCGAACAGAGGGCCAATGCAATCCTTGAAGAGAATGCGAGAGATCCGGGGCGGAACGCGCCTCCGGAAGAGCCCTTCTATCCCGACGACAGCGATCACTGGAGTCTTCTTCCGAGAGTGCAGCAGGCTTTCGATTCACTTAGTCGGGCTTCACGGGATGCCATGCGATCGCTCATGGCCTCAACTAGAGAAGCATGGCGCCGTCTCACCACCTGCGCAGAGTTGAATGATGACGTCATTGTCGGGACCACCCCACCGTTCGTTGACATCTCCGTGACGTTCCCAGTTGAGTGTCTGCGGGAACCCTCCCCAGAGGGCAGCCGGCCGGGTAGCCTCGCTGACGACGCCCCTTGGGGGGCCGGGGCAGTGCCGCTCGTCCCCACCGCCGGGTCCTCTACGGCGAGATCGCCTGCTCATCCCGCGGGACCGCGACTGTCGAGCAGCTCCCGCCTCGCCCCGGCCCGGGCCTCGGGCCGGAAGCTCGGGCGCCCGAAGGGCTCGCTGGGCGTCTCACGGCTCGATGGCAAGGAGGACGAGATTCGGCGTCTTCCGCGAGCTGAGGCGTTTCAGCTCGATGTCTCGCGCGTTTCACACTTCCAGTATGACCAGAAAACCGGCAGGGTGACAAACTGGTTTAGGGCAGTGTCCTTTAGTTTAGGGACAGTGATCGATATAAATCTGCCGACTTCGGCGAGGCGCCACCCCATTTTCGCGCGTGGGCGCGCCCACGATGTGGCAAGGTAATTTCCGGCAGTATCCTTAGTTCGGTTCGAAGCCTTCTAGGTCAGTTAGTGGCGACGGCAATTCCAATACGGGCCGTTCTGGTTCTGATACTGGTTCCGGTTCCGGTTCCGGTGCGACACCAACGAACAAATAGCGAATCTCCTCAAACGCGTGTGGGTAGGGGCGGGGCCAGTTCGATACCGCCGCAGCAGAGAAACAGCATCGAGATGAGCGCGCCGTGCGAGTGGAAGCCGTATGCGCGGCGGGCGATTACCCGCAGCTTGTTGTTGAAGCCTTCCACGGGTCCATTGGTCATTTTCGTGTCGAGGTAGGCCAGGATGCCGGCGGCGTGCTTGCGGATTGTCCGCGCCAGCTTGACGAACGGCGC
>WTGR01000188.1 GCA_011523485.1 Acidobacteriota bacterium | reverse complement strand
AGATGATCGAGGCCATCGTCCGCCCCAACCGGGTCGACGCCATCAAGGACGCGCTTGCGAAGCAGGACATCTCGGGCATCACGGTCAGCGAGGTGCGCGGCCACGGCCGCCAACGCGGCCATACGACCGTGTACCGGGGCCGGGAGTACGACATCAGCCTGCTGCCCAAGGCCAAGATCGAGGTCGTGGTGGCCGACGACATGGTCGAGGCCGCGATCGACGCCATCATGGATGCGGCGCGGACGGGTGAGATCGGGGACGGCCGGGTCTTCGTGCTGCCGGTCGAGCAGAGCCGGATTATTCGGACGGGTGAGCGGGACGTCGTGTAGCGGGCGGCCGCGCCCGCAACGGCTCGGCGTCACGCGCAGGGTAGGCACCATTTCGCAGAACGAGAGGTAACCGAATGACAGCGAACGACGTGATGGCAAAGATCAAGGACGAGGGGATCCGGGTAATCGACCTGCGCTTCGTCGACCTGCCCGGGCTGTGGCAGCACTTCACCGTGTCGGCGAAGGAGTTCTCCGCGGACATCTTCGAGGAAGGGATCGGGTTCGACGGCTCGAGCATCCGCGGATTCCAGCAGATCCAGGAGAGCGACATGCTGCTGTTCCCGGATCCGTCGACCGCGTTCGTCGATCCGTTCGCAGCCGAGACCACGCTCTGTCTCATCTGCAACATCAAGGACCCGATCACCGGCGAGTCCTATACGCGGGACCCGCGCCACATCGCCCAGAAGGCCGAGGCGTACCTGAAGTCGACCGGCATCGGCGACACCGCCTACTTCGGTCCCGAGCCCGAATTCTTCATCTTCGACGACATCCGGTTCGGACAGACCTACAACGAGGGCTACTACCACATCGACGCCAGCGAGGGCTTCTGGAACGCCGGCCGCGTGGAGAACCCCGACGCCGCCGGCAACTCGCGCAACCTCGGCTACAAGCCGCGGTACAAGGAAGGCTACTTCCCGGTGCCGCCCATGGACAGCCACCAGGACCTGCGCACCGAGATGCTGCTCACCCTGGAGCAGATCGGCGTCGACATCGAGGTCCATCACCACGAGGTCGGCACCGCGGGCCAGGCCGAGATCGACATGCGCTTCGACTCGCTCGTGAGCATGGGCGACAAGCTGATGAAGTACAAGTACGCCGTCAAGAACGTGGCCCGGCGCCACGGCAAGACGGTGACGCTGATGCCGAAGCCCATCTTCCAGGACAACGGGTCCGGCATGCACGTGCACCAGAGCGTCTGGAAGGACGGCCGGAACCAGTTCTTCGAGGCGGGCACCTACGGCGACCTCAGCGACACGGCGCTCCACTACATCGGCGGCGTCCTCAAGCACGCCCCGGCGCTGCTCGCGCTGACCAACCCGACCACCAACTCCTACCGGCGGCTGGTCCCGGGCTACGAGGCGCCGATCAACCTGATCTACTCGATGCGCAACCGCAGCGCCGCGGTCCGCATCCCGGTCTATTCGAGCAGCGAGAAGGCGAAGCGGATCGAGACGCGCTTCCCCGATCCGACGTGCAACGGCTACATGGCATTCAGCGCGCTGCTGATGGCCGGCCTCGACGGCGTCCAGAACAAGATCACGCCGCCGGGACCGCTCGACAAGGACCTGTACGACCTTCCGCCGGAGGAGAAGTCCCAGATCGACAGCACGCCGGCCGACCTGGCCGAGGCGCTCGACGCCCTGGAGAAGGATCACGAGTTCCTGCTCAAGGGCGACGTCTTCACGAAGGACGTGGTGGAGACGTGGCTCTCCTACAAGCGGGAGAACGAGATCGACGCGATCCGCCTGCGGCCGCATCCGTGGGAGTTCGCGCTCTACTTCGACATCTAGGAGTCTGCGCCGTAGAACGGCGTAGACTTCTAGTCAGGCCGGTTGGGCGACAATCGGAGCCGCAGGCGACGATTGTCGGGCTAGGTCTCGTCGTCGGCTTCCTGTCCGGCCGGGTCCCGGCGCGTCCGCGCATCGGGATCCCGCCGGCGCTCGGTCCCTCCTTCCGTGGCACAACCCTGACGCGACCGGTCGGTTGGAGCCGCAGCCACTGCATGTCGCCTATGGCACCGTCATTTTTCATGTATTTTTGACGTCATGGTGTCCACCTACGGCCGCTTGACCACGCCGCCCGGACAGAGCTTCTTCCTGTTCGGCATGCGCGGCGTCGGCAAGAGCACGTGGGCGCGCGAGACGTTTCCGGATGCGACGTTCGTCGATCTGCTCGACGAACGGCTGTACCAGGATCTGCTCGCGGACCCGTCCCTCTTCGGGCAGTCCATCGGCCATCTGGCGCCGGGCGACTGGGTGGTGGTCGATGAGGTGCAGCGGTTGCCGGCCCTGCTCAACGAAGTCCATCGCTTCATCGAGACGCGCCGCCTGCGGTTCGCGCTGCTCGGATCGAGCGCCCGCAAGCTGAAGGCGGCTGGCGTCAACCTGCTGGCCGGGCGGGCGCTGAAGAAGATGATGTTCCCACTCACCGCCGCCGAGCTCGGCGGCGCGTTCGACCTCGACCGGGTGCTGCGGTACGGCTCGGTGCCGCTGGTCTGGACCAGTGACGCGCCCCGCGAGGTTCTCGAGGCATACGTCCAGCTCTATCTGCGCGAGGAAATCCGCGCCGAGGCGCTGGTTCGCAACCTGCCCGGTTTCGTCCGCTTCCTTCCCGTGGCGGCCCTGTTCAACGGGCAGGTCATCAACATCGCCGGTATCGCGCGAGATGCGGGCGTCGCCCGCACCACCGTGCAGGGCTATCTCGACATCCTGGAAGACACGCTGCTCGTGTGCCGCCTGCCGGCCTACGAAGCGCGCGCCCGGGTACGCGAGCGCCGGTTGCCGAAGCTGTACTGGGTGGACCCGGGAATCGTCCGCGCCGTCAAGCGCCAGCTCGGGGCGGTGACGCCGGAAGAGCGCGGACCCCTGCTGGAGACCTGGGTGCTCACCACCCTTCGCGCCCACGCCGAGACGCAGGCACTCTACGACGACCTGTCGTACTGGGCGCCGCACCAGTCGCAGGCGGAGGTCGACGTGCTCCTGCAAAGGGAGCGTGATTTCCTGGCCATCGAGGTGAAGTCGACGGAGCGATACCACAGCGGCCTGCTGAAGGGCCTGCGCGCGCTCGACCCGCTGCCACGCCTCGCGCGCCGGGTGCTGGTCTATACCGGCCGCCGGTCGTTCGTGTCGAGCGACGGCATCGACGTGTGGCCCGCCGGCCGCTTCGCCGCTGCGGTCGCGGAGGGGCGGCTCTGGCCTGACCGGGGCGGAGACCGCGGCGGCGGTATGATTTCGACATGACGCCACGCGACGTCTTCCTGGCGAAAGAACTGTCGGCGGAGGCTGCGGCCCGCTTCCTCGAACGCTACGGCCCGCGCGACGGCGAGGCGGCCGACCAGCACCTGCAGCAGCTCGCCGACGACCTGCCCAGCCGGCTGGCGCTGGGCGATCTCGCCCCCACGCTGCTCGACATCCTCTCGACGACGCCCGACCCCGACGCCGCGCTCGTCGGCTTCTGCCGCTACGTGGGCGCGCGCACCCCGAAGGCCGCCTTCGTTCGCGAGCTGGCCGCCGACCCGCGCCTGCTCGACATCCTGATGCAGATCC